>CAZBSR010000157.1:0-3402 GCA_964494575.1 uncultured Methylophilaceae bacterium
TGCTGGCAAGAGTGCCGGTAGTGAAATCCATTTATTACAGCGTGAAGCAGGTATCCGATACGCTGTTCTCGGATTCGGGCAATGCATTCCGCAAGGCGCTGCTGGTGCAATTCCCGCATCAGGGCAGTTGGACCATCGCCTTCATGACGGGCTATCCCGGCGGCGATGTGGTCAACCATCTGCAGGGCGATTATGTGAGTGTGTATGTGCCCACGACGCCCAACCCGACAGGCGGCTATTTCCTCATGATGCGCAAGGAGGATATTGTCGAGCTGGACATGAGCGTGGACGAAGCCCTCAAGTACATCATTTCTATGGGTGTGGTGTCACCGAAGTCGGTTTCGCCTAAATCTGCTGCCAAAGCTGCCAGTCCTAAAGCGGCTGCCGCGCCTAAAAAGCGCGTCGCCAAACCCAAAATTTCTTCCAACCCTTAATACAAGAATTCCAGAATATGCGTACTCACTACTGCGGCCATTTGAACCGTGAACACATCGGCCAGACCGTCACCCTTTGCGGCTGGGCACATCGCCGGCGCGACCATGGCGGCGTGATTTTCATCGATTTAAGAGATAGAGAGGGCATGGCGCAGATCGTCATCGACCCGGATACCAAGGAAGCTTTTGCCATTGCCGAATCGGTGCGTAACGAATTCGTGCTCAAGGTGGTATGCAAGGTGCGCGCGCGGCCCGAGGGCACAGTGAATGCTAACATTCCGACCGGCGAAGTGGAGATGCTGGCGAGCGAGATCGAGATCCTGAACCCATCGCTCACGCCTCCATTCATGCTGGATGATGAGAACCTGACTGAAACCGTCCGCCTGGAGCATCGTTATATCGACCTGCGCCGCCCGACGATGCAGAAGAACATGATGCTGCGCTACCGCGTATCCAAAACCCTGCGCGACTATCTGGATGTCAACGGCTTTATCGAGATCGAAACGCCGATGCTCACACGCAGCACACCGGAAGGCGCGCGTGACTACCTCGTGCCATCACGCGTGCACGCCGGGCAGTTCTTCGCCCTGCCGCAGTCGCCGCAGCTGTTCAAGCAGCTGTTGATGGTGTCGGGTTTTGACCGTTACTTCCAGATCACCAAGTGCTTCCGCGACGAGGATTTGCGCGCCGACCGCCAGCCTGAATTCACGCAGGTGGATATCGAGACTTCGTTCATGAACGAAGAGCAGATCATGAACATCGTCGAAGAGATGATCCGGCAGATGTTCAAGAGCGTCCAAGGCATCGACCTGCCAGCGCAGTTCCCGCGCATGTCATTCGCCGAAGCCATGAACAAGTACGGCTCGGATAAGCCGGATATGCGCGTCACGCTGGAAATCACCGAGCTGTCAGATGTGATGAAAGACGTGGACTTCAAGGTGTTCTCTGGTGCCGCCAATATGGAAGGCGGCCGGGTCGCTGCCCTGAGAGTGCCTAATGGCGCGGCTATCAGCCGGTCCGAGATCGATGCTTATACTGAATTCGTCAAGATTTATGGTGCCAAGGGTCTTGCTTACATCAAGATCAACGACATCACCAAACTCAACGAAGAAGGCCTGCAAAGCCCCATCGTCAAAAACATTCACGTCAAGGCATTGCAAGCCATCATCGACCGCACCGGCGCGCAGAATGGCGACATCGTATTCTTCGGCGCCGACAAGCTGAAGGTGGTCAACGAAGCTCTGGGCGCATTGCGCCTCAAGGTCGGTCACGACAAGGGCCATGTAGATGGCCGTGCCTGGGCACCGCTGTGGGTGGTCGATTTCCCGATGTTCGAGCACGACGAGGAAAACAACCGCTGGGCCGCGCTGCATCATCCATTCACCGCACCAAAAGACGGTCATGAAGACCTGCTCGCCACCAATCCCGGCGCGGCATTATCCAAGGCTTACGACATGGTCATCAATGGCTGGGAAGTCGGCGGCGGTTCAGTGCGTATCCACAAGCAGGAAGTGCAGTCCAAGGTATTCGACGCGCTCAACATCAGCAAGGAAGAAGCGCAGGAGAAATTCGGCTTCCTGCTCGAGGCCCTGCAATACGGCGCACCTCCGCACGGTGGCCTGGCATTCGGCCTGGATCGTCTGGTTACGCTGATGGCTGGCGCAGAATCCATCCGTGATGTGATCGCCTTCCCCAAGACCCAGCGGGCGCAGTGTCTACTGACGAATGCGCCGAACGAAGTCGATGAGAAGCAGTTAAGAGAGCTACACATACGTCTCCGTCAGCAGAATCCAGCCGCGTAAAATGAACTCGCTTGCGCTGGCGGTGTTGCAACCTCTTGCCGTACGGAAAATGTACTGTCTGCGAGGTTGCGCCTAGCCAGCGCGGTGTGAATTTCATTTTAAAGAAGACCTTATGCTGCAAAGCAAAATTGATCGACTAAAGTTATTGACAGAACATCACGAGAAATATTCTTGCTCTCATGAAGAAAAAGCCTTGAGGAAAAGAATAGTCAAAAATGGAGCTGTGCAATTTGTTTATCAATGCACACGTTGTGGCGAGCCTACTTCCAGCCCCCTTTCCAAAACGAAAGCATATGAGTTATATGCTGGCGAAGAGCCTCCAGTTTTTGATAATGACCTTAAAGAGGCTTGGACTAAAGCTCGTTATGACGGTACTTCAAAAATCATAGAACAAGATCAAACGGGGTTTTGGGAAAGCTACAGCAAGTATTTAGCTTCGCCTGAGTGGGTTAAAAAACGTAAGAAAGTTTTAAAGCGATCACAAGGTATTTGTGAAGGATGTGGAGAAAAAGAAGCAGCTGAAGTACATCATATTTCTTATGAAAATGTCGGAAATGAGTTTCTCTTTGAATTGGTTGCTATCTGCTCAGAGTGTCATGATCGTATTCATCCTGAAAATGATTAAGTGTCCTAATTAATGCCAATCAAATCCCTCATTCGCACCATCCCGCACTACCCTAAACAAGGGGTGCAGTTCCGTGATATCACCACGCTGCTGAAAGATCCGCTTGGGCTGAAAGTGACGATTGACGAGCTTCACAAGCGTTACAAAGGCCAGATGATAGACAAGGTCGCTGGTATCGAGTCGCGCGGTTTCCTGGTCGGCGCGCCGCTGGCATATATGCTGGGCGTGGGGTTTGTGCCTATCCGCAAGCAGGGCAAACTGCCTGCCGAGACCGTCGGCCATGATTATGACCTCGAGTATGGCAAGGATCGTGTCGAGATGCATGCCGATGCGATTGAGAAAGGCGAGCGTGTGCTGCTGGTGGATGACCTGATTGCCACCGGCGGTACGGCACTGGCATCTATTGCCATCATCGAGAAGCTGGGCGGTACAGTGGTGGAGTGCGCCTTTATCATCGACCTGATTAGTGTGGGCGGCCGCAAGCGACTGGAGGCCAAAGGCCACAAGATGTTTGCCCTGTGTGAATTTGAAGGTGATTAGT
>CAZBSR010000158.1:0-3393 GCA_964494575.1 uncultured Methylophilaceae bacterium
TTTTACGGGCTGCGCGGCCACATCAATTTTGTGCGCAACCGCCTGCTGGCCGAAGAGGATCCAGAACCGGCATCGACTTTGCCGGTAAAAAGCCGGCGCTAATCCTTGAGCTAATCTTTCACCGGCGGCTTGGCGCGATAGCCGCCCTGCAGCGCCAGCATCCAGCCCGGGTATTCCTGCGGCAGCAGGCTGACCTCATCCAGCGCCTTCAAATCCGCTTCGCTCAGGACGACTTTCGTGGACGCAATGTTGTCCTGCAACTGCGCCGTCGTCTTGGCACCAATGATGACCGACGTCACATAATCCTTGCTTAACAGCCAGGCCAGCGCTATTTGCGCTACCGAAACCTGCAGGCGCTCGGCAATCGGGCGCATGACATCCACGCAGCGGAAAGCCCTGTCCTTATCCACCACCGGGAAATCGAAACTGGCGCGCCTTGCGCCATCCGGGCCTTTGCCGTCAGGCGAGAATTTACCGCTGAGCAGGCCTCCGGCAAGCGGACTCCATACCATCAGCCCGACTTTCTGGTCCTGCAGCATGGGCACAATTTCACGCTCCAGATCACGCCCGGCAATGGTGTAATAAGCCTGCACACTTTGGAAGCGCGCCCAGCCCCGTTTATCCGATATCGCCAGCGCCTTCATCACCTGCCACGCCGCCATGTTGCAAAGGCCGATATAACGCACCTTGCCCGAGCGCACCAGGTCATTCAGGGTGCTGAGCGACTCTTCCAGCGGCGTCAGCGGATCGAATCCATGCAGCTGGTAAAGGTCGATATGGTCAAGCTGCAGCCGCTTGAGACTGGCATCCACTTCATTCAGGATATGGTGCCGCGACTGGCCGCGGCCATTCGGCAACTCGTTCATGATGCCGGTGGATTTGGTGGCGACGATGAGCTCATCGCGCGGCAGGCCCAGCGATTTGATAGCCTGGCCCAATAGCGTTTCCGATTCGCCGAATGAATAGACATTGGCGGTGTCGATAAAATTAATGCCAGCGTCGAATGACTCCTTTACCAGGCTGGTGGCAACATCCTGCTTCAAGTTACCCATCACCTCCCAATAGCCTTTGCCGCCGAAGGTCATCGTGCCGAGGCAAAGCTCCGATACATACAGGCCGGTCTGGCCTAACAATTTATAACGCATGGTTGTCTCCAGAATTTACTTGAATCTGCGGCTTTGACGGAATCACTTGTTGGCATCAAAAGCCTCGAAGCTCAGCGAGGCAGAATTGATACAGTAGCGCAGGCCGGTCGGCGGCGGCCCGTCACTGAAAACATGTCCGAGATGCGCATCGCACACATTGCAGACAACTTCGGTGCGGAACATGCCATGTGTGCTGTCCGGTATTTCGCGCACATTGGCTGGATCAAGCGCCCTGAAATAACTGGGCCATCCGCACCCGGCATCGAACTTGGTATCGGACGCGAACAATGGTGTGCTACAGCAAACGCAGGTGTAAATTCCCGGCTCATTATGGGTATTGTACTGGCCGGTGCCGGGACGTTCAGTCGCCGCATGGCGCGCTACTTCATACTGGATATCCGTGAGTTGCTGACGCCACTGCGCGTCGGACTTGATCACTTTGTTCATACAAACCTCACTACAGAAATAATCGCTACAGAAATTAAGCAAACCGGAATTATTCAGGTCATCTCGGATATGCCAATCACCAGCCAGAAAATCAACAAGCTTAGGTGATCAGATAGTTATTTTTCAGCTTTATGTAATGCTTAGCCGAATACATAAAATGTTCAAGCTCTTTTTGCGTCAACTGGCGTATTTTTCTGGCCGGGCTGCCCATATACAGATAGCCGCTTTCCAGCACCTTGCCTTCGGTCACCAGACTGCCGGCAGCGAGCAGCACATGTTTTTGCACAATGACTTTATCCATGACGATACTGCCCATGCCGATCAGGCACTCATCCGCTATGGTGCAGCCATGCAAAATCACCTTGTGGCCGATGGTCACATGATTGCCGACAATCAGCGGCGCACCCGCGGGATCCCAACTGGATTTATGGCTGGTATGCAACACGGATAAGTCCTGCACGTTAGTGCCCACGCCGATGCGGATATGGTTCACGTCACCACGAATCACACAGCCCGGCCACACCGATGCATCTTCACCCAGCGTGACGTCGCCGATCACTGAAGCAGTCGGGTGTATGTATACACCCGTGCCTATCGTGGGCGTAATGCCTTGATAAAGTTGAATAGCAGGATTATTGGCGTTGCTCATTGGCATAGTATAATCCGGGAATGTCAGATTCCTCATCCGTTGGCCTCGTCTCCCCGCAGACCGCGCACTTCAGCGAGCCTCTCACGCTAAAAAGCGGCGCGGTGCTGCCGCAGTTCGATCTCGTCTATGAGACTTACGGCACACTGAATGCCGACAAATCCAACGCCATCATGATTTGCCACGCACTTTCCGGCAACCATCATGTAGCAGGCAAATATGCCGAAGACGACAAACACCCCGGCTGGTGGGACAACCTGATCGGCCCCGGCCGGCCGCTGGATACCAACCGCTTCTTCGTCATCGGCCTGAATAATCTCGGCGGCTGTCATGGCAGCAGCGGCTCCGCCAGCATCAATCCGGCAACCGGTAAACCCTGGGGATCCGCTTTTCCCATGCTCACGGTCGAGGACTGGGTAGCCTCGCAGGCACGGCTTGCGGACTATCTGGGTATCCGGCAACTGGCGGCGGTCATGGGTGGCAGCCTGGGTGGTATGCAGGCCATGCAATGGGCCATCACCTATCCGGACCGCATACGCCATGCGCTGGTGATCGCCGCTGCGCCCAATCTCACTGCCCAGAACGTGGCCTTTAACGAAGTGGCGCGTCAGGCGATCATGACCGACACCGAATTCCATGGCGGCGACTATTACGAGCACGGCGTGGTGCCGCGCCGGGGCTTGCGTATAGCGCGCATGCTCGGCCATATCACATACTTGTCTGACGATGCCATGGGCGAGAAGTTCGGGCGCAGGCTGCGCAAGGGCAAAATCAACTACACCTTTGATATCGAATTCGAGATGGAATCCTACCTGCGCTACCAGGGCGATAAATTCGCTGCCGAATTCGATGCCAATACCTATCTGCGCATGACGCGCGCGCTGGATTATTTCGACCCAGCCATGGAATATGATGGCGATTTGACCGCCGCTTTTGCCGAGGTAAAGGCCAATTTCCTCGTCGTCTCCTTCACCAGCGACTGGCGCTTCTCGCCCGCGCGTTCGCGCGAGATCGTGAAGGCCTTGCTGGATAACGAATTATCAGTGAGCTATGCCGAAGTGACCGCAGCACATGGCCATGACGCTTTCCTCATGCCCGATCCGCACTATCACGACATCCTGCGCGGCTACCTGCAGAAAATAGACATTGGGAGCG
>CAZBSR010000159.1:0-3364 GCA_964494575.1 uncultured Methylophilaceae bacterium
CAGCCAGGGCTGCGGTCGCGCCCAGGCCTACGAGGCCGGCAACTGCGAGGGTGATAAGGGATTTTTTCATGATTTCTTGACTCCTTTAAATTTCGTTTTACTAAGTCGAGCGACTGTCTCAAACTATACGCAAAGCGCCTATCCTATGCAATCCAAGGCAAATAATAGCTCACGCTTCAACTGAATTCGATGGCATTGTGTTGCTTTCACGCAACAACCGCTTCAGCTCCAGAACTTTTCTCTCATCCAAAGCCGATTCGCGCCGGCAATCACTACAGAGCGCTCCACGAAAACCCAGGTAATCCGGGCCTAAGGCAATAACCTCGGCAAACTGGGTCAAGCGCAAAGAGCCAGCAAGTCCTGATTTTAAATTGTGTTTACGGGCTCGGCTGACAAACTGCCGCAATGTCTCAGCAGAAATGTAATGCATGAGGCCAAAACCATTTTTCAGGGAAGTATCAAGCATTACCCCATAAAAGCCGGCGTGCTGCAGTTGCGGCAACAATTCAAAATCAGATTCTTCGTCAGCAAATAACACGGCGACAATACGCGAGCCCTTCGTAACGGCGGATCTAAGCGCCTCTATGCATGCCTGCTGGTCGCCATTTGAAAAAAAACCGACTTTGATAATGTCCACCCCTGTGGCCGCAGTTTTCTCAATGGCCTCTAGCAACAGCTCCGGGTGCATAGGCAAATCACCGACCGTTGCACTGGTGATTGCGCGATGGTTAATGGTGGCGACAATCTCACGGATTACCGGCAAAGGCAATGCGCCCAACGCACCCGTCGCCGGGTCTTTAAGGTCGATGATATCCATGCCCGCCCGCAAGGCCATCAAGGCTTCCTGCGTATCAGTCACGCTCGCCAGCAATTGCGTCATGCGGTATTTTTTCCTTCCATTTCGGCTTTATGATTTCCTATACGCTCGATCAACCAGCCCCAGGCTTCGCGTTCGCGTTCACCCGCCGTTTTTTCTATTGCGATATTCAGATAGGCGAGTTCGGCATCTATTTTTTCCATAGGCAGCATATGCAGGCGGCTGACCAGCACCGACAACTCGATTACGGCGGCTTGCGCGCGATTGAAACCGCGGAACGGCGCATGGGTCGATTCATGCACCACCTGGAAACAAAGCTCGGGACGAGAAGCATCCTCACGGACTTCCAGCAGGGACAGCTCACGATGCGCCAGCGCGGCGTCCAGTACAAAACCAGCTATCTTCTCAGCCGGATGTGTGGGCCATGCTCGTCGCCCGGTCAACGCCCCGGCAAATACCCTGACGTCATCGGTAAGGTTGAGCACTGCACAGCGACTACGCAAAAGATTATCCAGCGTGTTGGAAGGCCGGAATGGAGAGATGACTATCAGGCCGTTGCTTTCACGCACGCCGAACGGTGCGAGATATGGATTACCTTCCATATCCGAAGTGGTCACGATGGCTTCGTATATCATTTTCCCGCCCTTTTTGCCCTTTTCTCCTTGAGTGAAGCATCCCTGTGAGCGACACGTCCCTGAGCATCGGGCTTGACCGTATTACAGCCCCACTTCAACTCCTCGTCCTGGCTGTAGCGCTTTTTTAATTGCCAGGCTATCTGGGCGCGAGCAAGTTCAACCCCGAGATAAAATGCGTGGGAAGCGTCATCATCAACCTTGAGATGGGGGTAAAGACGGAATGGATCAGTGCCCTGGAACAAGCCGTCGCGGTTATATACATGCATCCCCTCTTCACTGATCTGGATACGAAAACTGGGATCCTTGATCTGTCCGGCGAACTCGGCAATCTGCTCGGCGGTGTAATGAAAAGCACGTTTATCGTGCAGGCATAACAACCCGTCGCTGTAGCCACGCGGCAGACGACTATCTTCGCGTGCCGCGAACATGATGCGTCGCGCCACATCGGCTTCAGCCACGGCATTCGTAGCGTGAGAACTGACAGAGGTCGTCAATACGGCATTGATCTTCAGCTCACTGATGATGCCAAACAGTACGGCATTGATTCCTGTGGTGTCGGCATCGGTCAACTCGGTAACATTGCCTGTGCCCATCATTATCTGGATGTCGGGATATCGTTTACGCAAACGCTGGTAACGCACAATGGATTCGGCCAAACCAAAAGGAATAGGGTCAAGAATGGGATCCGCGATAAATGCCCGACCTTTCTTCTGCATGGCATCGATGGCGCGGTAAAGCGAAGGCAGGCTATTGGGCCGGGAGGGAATGAGCACAGGTAAGGATGACACCTCATCGGCTATCCACAAGTTTTTCTCGGTTAGGCTCAACAGGTAGTCAGCGCCAGCCTTGCCTGCCAGTAATAAATCGTCATCCGCCATCGAATCCACACTAACGCGGAAGTCAGCCGCCTTGAGTGCGTCAATGGCCTCACGCAAATGCGGGAAAGGTGTATTGGCCAGGCAGCCTATGTCTATGACATCCGCACCCTGGCTACGGTAATGCGCTGCATGTTCAAGGATTTCTTCCACCGTCAGGTGTGGCGCTTCAACGATCTCCGCAAAAATACTGACGTCGTATCGCGACAGATCCGGCCTTTTCCCCGCATGACCAAAAAACTCGGGCAAATCGTTCAAATCTTCAGGCCCCCGCTCCACGGGTACGCCATACTTTTTTTCCAATGGTTTCAGATCGCCACGGCATAGCCCCGGGACCACGATGCGATCGGCCTCACCGGCATCCGGCAAGCGGCGCGCTATGAATTCGGGCGTCATTAATGCCGCCACAGTGATGCCAAGCTGCGCAATGCGATAATTAAAAGCGGGTATTTCCGGATTCAGCAGAGACGATCCGGGAGGCTGCATGCCCCCCAGCACACGATGCAGGCTCTTCTCAGCCAGCTTGCCTGTCAGGAAGAGGAGGTTTTCAGGCATGCAAGTCTCTTTTGAATAGCTGACCGTAATTGCTGCATATCATCAACCACTGTAGTTTCTTCAAAGGTTCCAAGCTTGGCCACATGTTCCAGATCGATTTTTCTTGGGAAGACTTTCACGACATTATCCCGCGGTGCTTGCGATTCCAGCTCTGGTGCGGTGTCACAGGCAAACACGATACTGGGTATCCTGCATTTCCCGGCCTGGGCATAGATGTTGGTCACCAGCGTATCCGAAATGCCACACACCATTTTTGCCACAGTATTGGATGTTGCGGGAGCGATAACCACCGAGTGATATGCGCCGCGATAGAAAAGCTCGACTGGCACAGCGCTGGCAGTTTTATCCAGATAAACACGCCCTACATTATGCTTGTAGCCGTATTGCTGCATAATCTCGGCAGCCGCCTTGCTGAGGAACAAATCGACGTCCTCCAACTGATTGATGATTTCCAGGCATTCATGCAAATAATGCCCGGAACC
>CAZBSR010000160.1:0-3340 GCA_964494575.1 uncultured Methylophilaceae bacterium
TGGAGCGATGGCTGCGCAACGAAATGCCGGCAGTTAGTACTGACTAATAATGATCAGGCGCCGGGATAGAAAGGTTCTGCTCGATAAAATCCACCAGCAGCTTGGTTTTGGGTGGCAAATACCGGCGTGAGGGATATACCGCATACAAGGATTGGTTACGCCCCGGTTTGAATTCAGGCAGCACCAGGACAAGTTCGCCGGACAATAGCTCTTTGTGCACTTGCCAGTAACAGATCATGCCTATGCCAAGACCGTCTTTGACTGCTTCTACCGAGGCCTCGCTGTAATTGGTCTGAAAGCTTCCGCTCACGCGTTGATGTGTCACTTTGCCGTTCTTATGAAACTCCCAGTTATAGTTTTCGTTCAGGACGATGCAGTTGTGTTCTACCAGGTCAGCCGGGCAACTCAGTGGAGCGGCTTTTTCCAGATAGGCCTTGGTGCTGCACAGCACTTCCGGAGATGGCCCCAGCTTCCTTGCGACGAGTGACGAATCGTGCAATTGTGCGCCTCGTATCGCCAGGTCTATGCCTTCTGCAACAATATCCAGCACCTTGTCGGACAGCTCGAAACTGATTTTTATTTTGGGGTATTTCTTCAGAAATTCCAGCATCAGCGGCATCAGGTACAGCCGTGCGAATGAGGCCGAGGCCGTGATGCGGATCAGGCCGCTGGGCTCGGTCTTTTCGCCCCAGTCCTTTTCATAATCCTCCACCATTTCCAGCAGATGCTGCGCCTGGGAATACAAGCGGTGGCCTTCATCGGTGGGCTGGATGCTCCTGGTAGTGCGGTGAAACAGCCGCGCCCCGAATTCTTTTTCCAGCTAAGTCAGCCGCTTGCTGATCACGCCCGGCGTAGTTTGAGCCAGCCCGGATACCAGGGTAAGGCTTTTCTTTTCGTAAATCTGAATGAACACCTTCAGATCATCAATCGATTTGAACAATGCCATGCCTCATATATTTATGCGCCGAATAATTTCCATTTGAGCATAAATAATATTCCCAATCGTGTATTTATCACAATTTGGGAAAAGGGTAAGGTGAGATGAAATCATTAAGGAGAGTGACATGTCAGCCCCAACAGCAGAAATCGGAGAGTACGAAGCAATTGCCCAGGTGCTTCAGCACTATATAAACGGTGCAATTTCCGGCAAAGGCAGTGAGATGAAGCCGGCGTTTCATGACGATGCCACCATTTTTGGCTTTGTCGGCCCAGATCTGTTTGCTGGGCCGATTCAAGGACTGTACGACTGGAATGATGAAAACGGGCCTGCGGCAGGTATGGTTTCGCGCATAGTCAGTGTTGATATTGTCGGCACAGTGGCGAGTGTGCGGCTTGAATCGGATAATTGGACCGGTCACCGCTTTACGGATTTTTTCAATCTGCTGAAACTGGATGGCAAGTGGAAGGTTATGAACAAGGTGTTCCATCTGCATAGCTGATCTTGCAGCTTTTTGGCGGCTTAATCTTAAAGAATCACTCAAACCTAGGAGATACTCATGGCATCGCTTTACTCGGCCGAACACCGCCAACTGCAGGAGGAATTCAAGACAACCAAGCTGGCAGAATTGCTTGATAACGGCTGGATACATGAAAAAATATCGGAAGATGAGAAGAGTTTCATCAATACGCGAGACATGTTTTTTCTGTCTACGGTAGACCCGAATGGTATGCCTACGGTTTCCTATAAGGGCGGACCGGAAGGGTTTGTAAAAGTGCTCAATGACAGCACGCTGGTGTTCCCCGGTTTTGATGGCAATGGAATGTTTTATTCGGTGGGCAACATCGAGGGGCAAGGCAAAATCGGCATGCTTTTTATGGACTTTGAAACGCCGCATCGGGTTCGGGTGCAAGGGACGGCAAGGCTAGTGCGGGAGCATGCACTGATGGCCGAATACACCGAGGCGCAGTATCTGATTTTCGTCGATGTCAGCAAAATCTGGATCAATTGCCCACGTTATATCCACAAATACAAAAAACTGGATACATCAAAATATGTACCGGAACCCTGCAAAACCACGCCTATTCCTGCATGGAAGCGACTGGACATGGTGCAGGATGCCATTACGCCGGAAGAAAAGATCATCGCACAGCAACAGGGTTTGCTGGATTTGACTCAGTACGAAGAGAAGGTGAGGCAGGGTGAAGGTTAGCAGAGAGCATAACAACGGAATGGCCTACGAGGCAGGCCATTTTTCTAGTCGCGTTATTGCTAGATTTCTACCATCTCGAAAAAAGACTTTCCGACCCCGCAGTCAGGGCAAACCCAGCTGTCAGGCACCTCATTCCATGGAGTTCCAGGAGCGATGCCATCGGCTGGCCAGCCTTCTGCCTCGTTATAAACCATACCGCAAACCATACATTCCCAAATTTTCATTACTGCTCCGAACCATTAATCAGATGCAGCATCATCCCTTTTTCTCCGGGCTAAATAAATAGCAAAGGCAGAATATGTTTTATGCCGGAAATGCAAAAGTGATCACTGATAATAGTTGATGAACTCCAAGGCCTATCGTCCGCTGACAACAAAATCAGATTTTTCTCTACAGTATGCGTACGTCTATTGTCAGATACTCATAGCACCAAAATCAGGCCCGAGGGCTTGGACGAAACGTCGGCCATAGCCCAAATGAGGTCGGTACAGATCAGCGCATGGAAGATACTAAAAAGCTAAGAGATAATAACGAAAGGAAACGTATTGTTAAAAATGCGTTAGCCAATAAGCGGGACAATCGATCTTTTATACTCAAGGACAAAAATGTATAACACGCCGTATACCCAAAGCCCGGCAATAATAAATCAACTCCAGATATGTATAGAGGACTGTATCCAGGCGGCGAGATTAAGTGATCAATGTAGTGCGGAGTTTGTTCGTATGAATATAGCAGGCATGGCCAAATGCATAGAGCTTTGCCAAGATGCCACGGACTTAAACATCGTGACTGCGCGATTAATGGCGCGCGAATCCCCTTACCTTTTCCAGGCTTGCCATATCTGTTCAAAAATATGTGAAGCCTGCGCTACCGCGTGCGAAGAAATAGGAATCGGACATGATGAGGCAGAGCAGAGCATACATATCGAATGTGCCAAAGCCTGCCATAAATGCGCGGATTCATGCCGGATCATGGCTCTTATGTATGAATCTGGCCAAGACGTTATATAAGCCGTAATCCTATAAAAGCATAAGCGTACATAGAGTCAACAGCTTAAGCATTAAGCCCCGAGGCTTGTATCTTAAATGCCCGCTTGGAACGTTCTTGGGTAACTGGCCGATTTGGTCATACTGTAATGAATGTTTTTCAGGAGACAAAAGTGCGCTATCTACTTATTGCCTTATCAATGC
>CAZBSR010000161.1:0-3329 GCA_964494575.1 uncultured Methylophilaceae bacterium
AATGCCCCACTGCACTTTCTGCCGACAGCATGACGGCATCGGTGCCGTCCAAGACGGCGTTCGCCACATCCGAGACTTCGGCACGAGTGGGAATCGGATTGGTGATCATCGACTCCATCATCTGGGTAGCGGTGATGACTACCTTGTTCTGTGCGCGAGCCATGCGGATCATGCGTTTCTGCAGGCCGGGCACCACTGCGTCGCCCACCTCGACCCCAAGATCGCCGCGGGCAACCATGATCACGTCCGAAGCATCGATAATCTGCTCCAGGGCATCAATGGCCTCTGCACGCTCTATCTTGGCCACGATACTGGCGGTGCCGCCGGCTTTGCGCACCAGGTTGCGTGCCAGTTGCACATCAGCCCCGCTGCGCGGGAATGAAATGGCAATGAAATCCGCTTCCAGCGCCACGGCAGTCTTGATGTCTTCCCGGTCTTTTGCCGTCAGCGCTGAGGCTGAAAGTCCCCCGCCCTGGCGGTTGATACCCTTGTTATTGGACAGCGTGCCGCCAATATTCACCGTGCAATGGATTTCAGCACCCTTGACGGCATCCACCGTCATGACAATACGGCCATCATCCAGCAACAGCACCGCACCTTTCTCTACTTCTTTCGGCAAGGTCTTGTAGTCGAGCCCTACACGCTGCTGATCGCCCAGCTTGCAATTGGCATCCAGGATGAACTTGTCGCCCGGTATCAGCTGGATTTTATCTTTCTCGAATTTCCCGATACGAATCTTGGGCCCCTGCAGATCGCACAGTACACCCACCGGGCGGCCAAGCTTGCTGGCGATTGAGCGCACCAGCTGTGCGCGGTCGATATGGTCTTGCGCAGTGCCGTGGGAAAAATTGAGGCGCACCACATCCACACCGGCAACAATCATACGCGCCAACATCTCTTCGCTGCTGGAAGCAGGCCCGAGGGTGGCGACAATTTTCGTTTTGCGTATGGTCACAGGATATTCCGGTTATAGCACGTCAAAAAACTAAGGGGAGCTCGCGAGCTCCCCTGATTGATGTCTGCTCAAATGCAGTTTTATCACATCTTGGCTACTTATAGTACATCCTGCGCGCGCTGCTCAAGTATCTCCACTGCGGGCAGCTTCTTGCCTTCAAGGAATTCGAGGAAGGCGCCGCCACCGGTCGAAATATATGAAACCTGTTCCGCAATATCGTATTTGGATATCGCGCAAAGGGTATCGCCGCCGCCGGCAATGGAAAATGCCGGGCTTTTTGCAATGGCCAGTGCCAGTGATTTAGTGCCTTCGCCGAACTGGTCAAACTCAAACACGCCGACCGGGCCATTCCAGACGATGGTGCCGGCATTCTTGATATATTCCGCATAAACCTTGGCGGTTTCCGGGCCTATATCAAAAATCATATCTTCATCGCCGACTTCCCCGACTTTCTTGACGATGGCGGGTTCATTGGCGTCAAACTGCTTCCCCACAACCACATCCAGCGGTATCGGGATTGCATTACCTTCGGCCTTGGCTGCAGCGATAAGGCGCTTTGCTTCATCGACCAGGTCGGCTTCATGCAGCGACTTGCCGATGTTATAGCCTGCAGCCTTGATGAAGGTATTGGCGATACCACCACCGACAATCAGCTGGTCCACAATATGCGACAGCGATTCCATCAGGGTAAGTTTGGTAGAGACTTTTGAGCCGCCAACGATTGCGACCATGGGACGCGCCGGATTATCCAAAGCCTTGCCGAGGGCATCCAGCTCTGCGACCAATAAAGGGCCGGCGCAAGCGACAGAGGCAAATCTCGCTACGCCATGTGTGGAGGCCTGCGCACGATGGGCGGTGCCGAATGCATCCATGACGTAAATATCGCAAATCTGTGACATTTCCCAGGAAAGACGTTCTTCATTATTGCACTCGCCAATATTGAAGCGGACATTTTCCAGCACGCCCACATCGCCGTCCTGCATCTGCTCCAGGTCATTCTTGCCATTGCCCAGCCAGTCCTGGTAAAGCCTGACTTCGCGCTCCAGAAGCGTGGACAGGTAATCGGCGATAGGCTTCAGGCTGTCCTTGTCGTCGTAGCGGCCTTCTGTAGGGCCCTCTACCGGGCGCCCCAAGTGTGACATGAGCATCACCTTGGCACCTGCCTGCATGGCGTAGCGGATAGTGGGGAGCGATGCACGGATGCGCGTGTCGTCCGCTACACTGCCATCGTCATTCTGCGGTACATTCAGGTCCTCACGGATCAGGACGCGCTTGCCCTTTAGATCCAGATCCGTCATTTTGATTACAGACATGATGTTCCTTTTGCGTCCTGGTCTTGGTGGGCGTGGTTATTTGGCAATATGCTGTACCAGACGCATCAGGTTACAGGTATAGCCATATTCGTTGTCATACCATGCCACCACCTTGACGAAAGTCGGGTCTAGCTGGATGCCGGCATCCGCATCAAAAACAGATGGGCAGGTTTCGCCGCGGAAATCGGTGGAAACCACCTTCTCATCAGTGAAACCGAGCACGCCTTTGAGCGGACCGCTTTCAGAGGCCTTTTTCATCAGGGCGACGATATCTTCATAGCTGGCAGGGCTATTCAATTCGCAGGTCAGGTCAACGACCGATACATCCGAAGTGGGAATGCGGAACGCCATACCGGTAAGCTTTTTATTCAGCTCCGGGATCACCTTGCCTACCGCCTTGGCCGCGCCTGTGGATGACGGGATGATATTCTCGAGGATACCGCGCCCGCCGCGCCAGTCCTTGTTGGACGGGCCATCAACAGTCTTCTGCGAAGCAGTTGCTGCATGTACGGTGGTCATCAGGCCGCGCTTGATACCGAAAGCGTCATTCAGCACCTTGGCAACAGGTGCCAGCGCATTGGTGGTACACGAAGCGGCCGATACAATGACTTCAGCATTATAAGCTTCATGATTCACGCCATAAACGAACATCGGCGTATCGTCCTTGGAAGGAGCGGACTGCACGACCTTCTTCGCGCCCGCATCGATATGCTTCTGGCAGGTCTCCTTGGTCAGGAACAGGCCCGTACACTCAATCACGATATCCGCACCGGCTTCATTCCATTTCAGGTTTGCCGGATCGCGCTCCGCCGTCAGGCGTATGCGCTTGCCATTGACGACAAGGTTGTTGCCATCGACGGCAACATCGCCCTTGAAGCGGCCATGCACGGAATCATGCTTTAGCATATATGCAAGGTAGTCTGGCTCCAGCAGGTCGTTGATAGCCACTACCTCGATGTCGGTAAAGTCCTTGATCGCGGCACGCAGCACCATGCGACCGATACGACCAAAACCATTGATTCCTACACGGATCGTCATTGCAATTCCCTAATAAAATTAAA
>CAZBSR010000162.1:0-3315 GCA_964494575.1 uncultured Methylophilaceae bacterium
TTCTGGCTGGCGACAAGGTGACCCTGGAGTTATCGCCTTATGACATCAATAACGGGCGCATCACCTTCAGGCATATCGAATCCAAGGCAGCCTACACGCCAGCGAGACGTCGTTATTAACATGACGCACAGCTAAAGCGCTAAGCGCCTCAGCTGGCAAGCATCATTCCTGAACCGCCCCAAGATTCCAGCAATCTATTTACAGCCGCCCAGGTTTCCTTTGGCTATAGCCGCCTGAAGTTCTTCAGGGCTGACATCCCGGATATGCGTGGCAATCGCCCACAGATGCCCGTAAGGGTCTTTCACGATGCCATAGCGGTCGCCCCAGAACATATCTTCCATATGCATGTGCACCGAACAGCCTGCCTCGACTGCCTGGTTGAACTGGCTATCCGCATCTTCCACCTGCAGATGAATGGTCACAGTCGTACCCCTCAGCGAACTGGGGCCGAATGAGCCCCACTCCGGATATTCGTCGGCCAGCATGACCAGTGAGTCGCCAATGCGCATGCAGCCATGCATCAGCTTCCCGTCCGGGCCTGGGAGTCTCATCATCTCTTCGGCATTGAATGCCCTTTTATAGAAATCGATTGCCCCCAGCCCGTTGGCGCAAATCAGGTGAGGCGTAATGCTGTGCATGCCTTTGGGAATAGGATTTGGTTTACTCATTTTGCCTCCAGTCAATATCAGTTCAAAATCTGGCAGGTTTGCGATTTTCAGGTTCACCAATTCCTGCCATCATGCTACTCATGAAGAAATCTCCTGCTGTCCATGTTAGCGATGATTCGAGCCGTTATCAATTGCTGGTCTCTGCAATACGCGACTATGCCATCTACATGCTGGATCCGGACGGGATCATTTCAAGCTGGAATGCCGGTGCGGAAAGATTCAAAGGCTATCAGGCACATGAAATTATCGGCCGCCATTTCTCCTGTTTTTATACCGAGGAAGATCAAGCTACAGAGGTACCGGCCCGGGCATTAAAAACCGCGCTGGATGAAGGTAAATATGAAGCCGAAGGATGGCGCGTCCGCAAGGATGGCACGCGTTTCTGGGCCAATGTCGTTGTCGATCCGCTCAGAAGTGAATCTGGCGAGCTCTTGGGTTTTGCAAAAATAACACGGGATATCACCGATAAAAAACTGGCTTACGAAGCGCTTCGCGAGAGTGAGCAGAGATTTTCCCTGCTGGTTCAGGGGGTAACGGATTATGCAATCTACATGCTCTCCCCGTCTGGAGAGGTGACCAATTGGAATATGGGAGCTGAGCGGATCAAGGGCTATAAACATGATGAAGTGGTTGGAAGGAATTTTTCGCGCTTCTATACTCCCGAAGACCAGGCCAGAGGACTCCCGGCATACGCACTGGCTACCGCCGCGCGCGAAGGGCGATACGAGCAGGAAGGATGGCGTGTCAGGAAAGATGGCTCCCATTTTTGGGCCCACGTCATTGTAGACGCCATCCGGAACGATTTCGGCGAACTGATCGGCTACGCCAAAATAACCAGGGACATTACAGAAAGACGAAGAGCCAGCGAGGAGCTACAGCGCACAACTGCGTCCCTGTACCAGGCACAGAAGATGGAGGCGATCGGCAACCTGACAGGCGGCATCGCTCATGACTTCAACAATCTGCTTTCTGTCATTTCCAACGGGCTGGATGTACTGGCCATGCGCCCGGAATACCACAATGAAAAAGCACTGCTGGACAGTATGCAACGCGCCGTTATCCGCGGATCGACAATGACAAGGCAGCTATTGTCATTTGCACGTAAACAGACATTGCAGACCAGCCAGTACAACATCAACAAGCTGATTGAAAACTTCGAACCGCTCCTCAGGCAGGCCGGGAATGCAAAGATGACCTTCGATATCCGGCTTGACCCCAAGCTTAAGTCTGCCCAACTGGATGCTGCAGGCTTTGAGGCAGCGCTGCTGAATCTCATCATCAATGCGACCGATGCCATGCCCGATGGAGGCAAGGTTTGCATCACGACCCAAAACGTGACGCTACCCAAGACTGAGGGCCTTAATCTTGAGCCGGGGGATTATATTCTTGTGTCAGTTGAAGACACCGGGACAGGGATGCTTCCGGAAATCGCAGAGCATGTATTTGAACCGTTTTTTACTACCAAGGACGTGGGCAAAGGCACCGGTCTTGGCTTAAGCCAGGTCTATGGATTTATCCGGCAGTCAGGAGGCGATGTCTCGCTGGTGAGCAAACAAGGCAAAGGCACTACCTTCAGTATTTATTTACCCGCTGTTACCGGCGGAGATATAGACTCTGAATCTGAACCCGAAAAATATAAAGGGATTGGGATGATCAAGGGCAATGACACAGTACTTATCGTAGAAGATGAAGCTGACGTGATGATGGCTGCTGCAGAGCTGTTTAAGAGCATAGGGTATGAGGTGCTCACTGCGAGCAATGGTATTGAGGCCATCGAGATACTGGAAAACAATCCCGATATCGACGTGCTATTTAGCGATGTGGTCATGCCTAACGGAGTAAGCGGCATTGTCCTGGGGCGTTCCGCGGCTAAAGTACGCCCCGATCTGAAAATTGTCCTGGTATCCGGCTACCCTCTTCCGGCATTGAAGGAAGAGCATGGCAGTCTCGATGAATTTATCTTCCTCAACAAACCTTACCGCCTGGCAGACCTGGCTCGCAGCCTCAGAGCCTCCAGTGTCAAACGCCTGAAGACATCACATTAGCAGCGTTAACCTGCTTCGCCCCAGGCTGTTAAAAACTCCTGCCAGTGCAGCGCGCCATAGCCCGCCAGCGCGCTACGTACAAGCGCAATCTCTCTTGCGTAAGATTCCGGATTAAGCTGACCCCGCATCAATTGGAAGCGCAGGAATACCAGATAGGTATTGGCCACATCGGTTTCGCAGTAATTGCGGATGGCCTCGATCTCCCCGTTTTTGAATGCATCCCATACCTTGGAACCATCCATGCCCAGCTTGCCGGGAAAGCCGCAAAGTTGCGCGATATCATCCAGCGGCGCATTGGCACGTGCATTAAACATGGCCAGCAGATCCATGAGATCCGTGTGCCGCATGTGGTAACGGCTGATGTAGTTGTTCCACTTGAACTCGCGGTCGTCATCGCCCATATCCCAGTAACTGCTGGCCTGTACGCCATGGATCAGGGCGCGATAATGCAGCACCGGCAAATCGAAACCGCCGCCGTTCCAGGAGACCAGGTTAGGTTTGTATTTATCGATGCCATCATAAAAGCGCTTGATAAGCTGGCCTTCCGGCTCATCGGCAGCGCCCAGCGTCCAAATCTTGAAGCTGTCGCCCTCACGCAACGC
>CAZBSR010000163.1:0-3272 GCA_964494575.1 uncultured Methylophilaceae bacterium
TGCGGTCTCCGCTAAAACGACGCGCATTTTAGCACGATGCGTTTTAATCGTCTTGCATTTCCATGCCGGGGAATAAAACATCAGTAAAACCGAACTGTGCCAGATCGCGTATCCGCATCGGATAAAGTATGCCATCGAGGTGATCGCATTCATGTTGTACGACACGGGCGTGGAAGCCGCTCACCATGCGGTCTATGGGCTTGCCGTACTGGTCGAATCCGGTGTAGTGCAGCCTGGTGTGACGCGGGACAATGCCACGCATGCCGGGCACGGAAAGGCAGCCTTCCCAGCCGTCTTCCATTTCATTATTGATAGGCGTGAGCGTGGGGTTGATGAGCACGGTGTATGGCACCTGCTCGGCATCCGGATAGCGCGGATTCTCGCCCACACCGAATATCACCACACGCTGGCTTACGCCGATCTGCGGCGCGGCAATGCCTGCACCATCCATGTGGCGCATGGTGTCTTCCATATCCTTGATCAGCGCATGCAACTGCAGCGTGTCGAACTCTGCCACCGGCGCAGCCACCTGCAGCAGCAGCGGATCGCCCATGCGCAGTACCGGCCTAATCGGCATGCAGGATCACCATTTTTTCTATCAAGGTACGTACCCTTTCAAGTGTTTCACTCAATACAGCACCAATTTCATCGTAGTTGATGCCATGCGCGCTGCTGCCGCGTCCGGCAGCATGGTTGGCTACCGGGCATATTGCCGCGTAGTTTATTCCTAACTCACGGGCCAGTGCTGCTTCCGGCATGCCAGTCATCCCGACCATGGTGGCACCATCTCGCTCCAGCCGGTTGATTTCCGCCGCCGTTTCCAGCCGTGGGCCCTGCACGGCTGCATAGACGCCACCATCGATAAGCGACTCACCTGCCAGCACCGCTGCCCGCTTGCACAGATCACGCGTCTTCGCGCTGTAAGGCTCGGTAAAGTCGATATGCCGCACCTGAGTATCCTTCGTCTCATGAAACGTGGTTTTACGGCTATGCGTGTAATCAATGAGTTGGTCCGGCAATGCGATGGTGCCGGGTCCAAGATCAGGGTGGATTCCACCCACCGTAGTCACCGCGACAATTTGCGTGATGCTCTCTGAATATAAGGCCCATATATTGGCGCGATAGTTCACTGCATGTGGTGCAATGGTATGGCCATTGCCATGACGCGCCAGGAAGATGACATTGTGGCCGCATATATCGCCGTATATCAGTGGCGCCGAGGGCTCGCCATATGGTGTACGGATGATCTGGCGGCGGGCGACCTTAAGGTTAGCCAGTTGAGTGAGCCCTGTGCCGCCGATGATACCGATCATGTGTTTTCCAGTGATAAACGTTAAGAATCAGACTGGATTGTAACGCAAACTCTACCTGCACCGCCAAGGCTGTATGGCTGCGGGCGCGGGTGGTTTATGGCATACTTCGGCCATATATGCAGACTCAAAACACTTCCACTGTCACGCTGGAAAGCCTGGCGCTTGCCAATACCCATTACGAGAATTTCCCGGTAGCTTCTTTCCTGCTGCCGATGCGCTTGCGCAAGCCGATCGGACTGGTATATTCCTTTGCCAGGCAGGCCGATGACTTTGCCGATGAGGGCGATCTGGCACCAGATGAGCGGTTACGTTTGCTTGATGGATTCCGTAAACAGCTGGATATTATTGGTGAGGAAAAGACACCAAACACAGAATTTTTCATCGCGCTACAAGGCATGATCCGCGAGCAGCAACTTCCGCTGCAGCCTTTTTACGACTTGCTCGATGCCTTCAGCCAGGATGTGGTGAAGTCGCGCTACGAAAATTATGACGAAGTGCTGGATTACTGCCGTCGCTCGGCCAATCCCATCGGGCGGCTGATGCTTTATTTTTACGGTGCGGCCACCCCAGCCAATTTTGTAATGGCCGATGCTATCTGCACCAGCCTGCAGATCATCAACTTCCAGCAGGATGTCGAGATTGATTACAAAAAGAACCGCATTTACTTTCCGCTGGACGAGATGCAGAAGTTCGGCGTAACCGAACGCCAGATTGCCGAAGGCGATACCAGCGGCAACTGGGAAGCGTTCATGGAGTTCGAGATAGACCGTGTGCATAAACTGTTAAAATCCGGAGCACCACTGGGCTTGATCCTGCCCGGGCGCATGGGCCTAGAGATGCGCAGTATTATTGCCGGCGGCGAGCGCATCCTGCAAAAGCTGCGCAGCTCACGCGGCGACATGTTCAATCATCGCCCGGTGCTGAAATCGCACGATTGGATATATATGTTGTTCCGCGCCATCACCAGAACTTAGCATCAGGATTCAATACCAAATTTAAAGCGTCCAGAAAAACAATTTGCAGGGGTTCCAAGTGACACCACAAGAATATTGCCAATCCAAGGCTTCTGCCAGCGGCTCCAGTTTTTACTATAGTTTTTTGTTCCTGCCGAAAGGCCGTCGTGAGGCCATTACGGCACTGTATGCGTTTTGCCGTGAAGTGGATGACATCGCGGATGAGTGCACGGACACCAATATTGCGCGCACCAAGCTCGCCTGGTGGCGCACCGAAATAGGCAATCTGTACGATGGCAACCCGCAGCACCCGGTCACCCGGGCGCTTGCACCTGCCATCCGTGACTACGGCCTGGACCAGGAACATTTCCAGGAAATCATCGACGGCATGGAGATGGACCTGGAGCAGAACCGCTATGCCGATTTCAAGCAGCTGCATCTGTATTGCTACCGCGTCGCCAGTGTCGTTGGCCTGCTTTCGGCCTCCATCTTCGGCTTCAACAACCGCAACACCCTCAAGTATGCGCACGACCTGGGACTGGCATTCCAGCTCACCAATATCATCCGCGATGTCGGCGAAGATGCCCGGCGTGACCGCATCTATTTGCCGCTGGATGAACTGGCGCAATTCGGCGTAACAGAGACCGATATCATCCACGGCCACGAAACGGAAAACGTACAGAAGCTGCTGGATTTCCAGATTGAGCGCGCCGAAAGCTATTACGACCGTGCATTCAATGAGCTACCCGCAGAAGACCGCAAAGCCCAGCGCACTGGCCTGATCATGGCAGCGATTTACCGCACGCTGCTGCGTGAGATAAAAGCCGATGGCGCACAAAAGGTGTTGAACGCGCGCACTTCATTGACGCCGGTACGCAAACTCTGGCTGGCCTGGACGACCTGGCTCAGGAATTAATCATGCCGGCGACTAAACATGTGGCAGTAATTGGGGGCGGCTGTGCCGGCCTTGCTGCGGCTGCCACACTGGCCGAGCATGGCATAGCCG
>CAZBSR010000164.1:0-3254 GCA_964494575.1 uncultured Methylophilaceae bacterium
ACCTTCATATCAGTGCCTGAAGTGGCGTATGCCGGTAAGCACGACCACCAGTCCATGTTCGTCGGCTGCGGCGATCACTTCATCGTCACGCATGCTGCCGCCGGGATGTATGACGCAGCTTGCACCGGCCTCGGCCAGCACATCGATGCCATCACGGAACGGGAAGAACGCATCGGAGGCTACCGCCGATCCCTTGAGGCTCAGGCCCGCATTCTTCGCCTTGATGCTGGCGATACGGGTGCTGTCTACGCGGCTCATCTGGCCGGCACCTACGCCCAGTGTCATGCCGTCGCCGCAGAACACGATGGCATTCGATTTGACATATTTAGCCACACGCCAAGCGAAGAGCAGGTCTTCAAGCTGTTGCGGGGTAGGCTGTTTCTTGCTGACGATCTTCAGGTCGGCTTTGCTGATTTCATGGTTATCGGCGGTCTGGATCAGCAGGCCCGAGCCGACGCGTTTTGCATCATGAGAGTTGCGACCCTTGTGCCACGCAGTCTCCCCGCCAGCAGGCAGGTCTATTTTCAGTACACGAACATTGGCTTTCGCCTTGAATATTGCCAGTGCTTCCGCGCTGTAACCAGGTGCAATCAGGACTTCCACAAACTGTTTCGACACCGCCTCGGCGGTCGCAGCATCCACGGTCTGGTTGAAGGCGATGATGCCGCCAAAGGCAGAAGCAGGGTCGGTCTTGAAAGCCTTGCTGTAAGCCTCAAGCGGGCTGGTGCCGAGCGCAACGCCGCAGGGGTTGGCATGCTTCACGATCACACAGGCGGCTGTATTCTGGCCCGTGTCAAAGCTTTTGACGCATTCCCAGGCCGCATCGGCATCGGCGATATTGTTATAGGAAAGCTCCTTGCCCTGCAATTGTTCGGCCGTGACCAACGAGCCGGGTGCCGGGTATAGGTCGCGATAGAACGCCGCCTGCTGATGCGGATTCTCGCCGTAACGCAGATCCTGCAGCTTGACGAAGCGGCCATTGCTTTGCGCCGGGAAAGGGTTGCGCGAACCGTCGATATTGAACGATGACAGATAGTCGCTGATTGCCGCATCGTAATTGCTGATACGGTTGAAAGCGGCTACGGACAAGGCGAAGCGCGTGGCCTCGCTGGTAGCGCCGCCGGTATTCTTCATTTCAGCCAGCACCTCGGCATATTGCGAGGCATCGGTCAGCACAGTGACATCCTTCCAGTTCTTGGCAGCAGAGCGCACCATGGTCGGGCCGCCGATATCGATATTCTCGATCGCTTCTTCCAGTGTGCAGTCCGCCTTGGCAACCGTGGCTTCAAACGGATACAGGTTCACCACCACCATATCAATCGGAGGGATATCCGCCTGCTTCATTGCAGTGACATGTTCGGGCAAATCGCGGCGGCCCAGGATGCCGCCATGCACCTTGGGATGCAGCGTTTTAACGCGGCCATCCAGCATCTCTGGAAAACCGGTGTAATCGCTGACTTCGGTCACGCCGATGTTGTTGTCGCGCAATAGCGCGGCTGTCCCGCCGGTAGAAAGGATTTCGACGCCGAAGTCATGCAGGCTCCTGGCAAATTCGAGGATGCCCTGCTTGTCGGAAACGCTGATGAGTGCTCTTTTGATAATGGCCATATGGTGACTGATGAAGGGGTTGCTGAAAGTTAATAGTTACTGGATCTGGTACTGCTTGAGCTTTTTACGCAGGGTGTTGCGATTCAGCCCCAGGATTTCTGCAGCCTTGCTCTGGTTGCCGCCCGCCCGCTGCAGTACATATTGCAACAGCGGCTTTTCTACGCAATTGAGCAGCATGTCGTATACCGCATGCGGCGGCTGGCCATCGAGGTCCTTGAAGTATTCATCAAGTGCCTCCCGCACACATTTGGACAGGTTGCTTTCTACTATCATGCCGCCAGCGCCTCGGGTTCTTGCGCTGCTTCGTCAGTGTATTGCAGACGTTCATTGCGCTGCTGCAACTCGGCAAAGAATTCGTTGATCGCGGACAATTGCAATTCTATGGTCTGCAACTGGTTCATGTTGTGACGGAAATTCGCCGAGCCGACGAGGCCCTTGGTATACCAGGAGATATGCTTGCGCGCCATGCGCATGCCGGTAAGGTCGCCGTAGAATGCGTAGAGGTCGTTCAGGTGTTCCAGCATGACCTGGTGTATCTCGGACACTTCGGGCGGCGGCAGGTGCGTACCGGTTTTGAGGAAATGCTCCATTTCGCGGAATATCCAGGGCCGGCCTTGTGCGGCACGGCCTATCATTACGCCGTCCGCCCCGGTCTGTTCGAGAACGAACTTGGCTTTTTCCGGGGTGGTAATGTCGCCGTTGGCCAACAGCGGGATTTTAATCGCCTGTTTTACGGCTGCGATGGTTTCGTATTCAGCATCGCCAGTATAGGCGCAAGCGCGCGTGCGGCCATGCATGGCAAGGGCCTGGATGCCAATATCCTCGGCCATCCTGGCAACGGTAACCGCATTGCGGTTGTACTTGTCCCAGCCGGTGCGGATTTTCAGGGTGACCGGCACATCGACTGCTTCGACTACTGCTCGCAAGATTTGTGCAACCAGCGGTTCATCTTTCAGCAAGGCCGAGCCGGCCATGACATTGCATATCTTCTTGGCCGGACAGCCCATATTGATATCAATGATCTGAGCGCCATTATCGACGTTATATTTTGCCGCCTCCGCCATCATTTTGGGATCAGCACCGGCAATCTGCACCGAGATAGGGTTTACCTCCCCTTCATGGTTGGCGCGACGCAAGGTTTTTGCGCTGCCATACAGCAGGGAGTTAGAAGTCACCATCTCGCTCACAGCCATACCCGCGCCAAGCTTCTTGCATAACTGGCGAAAAGGCCGATCGGTTACGCCAGCCATCGGGGCAACAACCAGATTGTTTTTTAATGTGTATGGGCCGATTTGCATTTGTACTTTTAGTCTCGGGTGAAGCTTGCGGAAAGCTGCCTATTTTATATGCAATCAGCCGCAGGCGAAAGCGCGGGACAGCAAAAAGCCCTGCGTGCAGGGCTTTTTGTCTAGCTTGCTTTTAACGAATGCTGGTTAAGAACCCGGCCTAGCGTTGTTCCTCAATCTCAACTACAACGCGGCGGTTGGGTTGCAGGCATTTAATCGCTTCCTTGCCGCGAATGCCCTTGCAATCAACCACTGGCTCAGACTCACCTTTGCCTACAGCATGCAGGCGGTTTGCTTCGATGCCCTGGCTGACAAGGTATTGTTTGACGCTATTGGCGCGCTTTTCGGAAAGAGCCTGAT
>CAZBSR010000165.1:0-3248 GCA_964494575.1 uncultured Methylophilaceae bacterium
ATGGTGGCAATTATTAGTCTTGGCGGTAGTAACGCTGGGGCTGGTATCGGCCGCCCTGGCTGGCCTTGCCGTTACATTAATCTATCCTGGATTACCTTCCCTCGACGCCCTGACTGACTATCGCCCCAAGGTGCCGTTGCGCGTATATTCGGACGATGGCTATCTGATAGGCGAGTTCGGCGAGGAAAGACGCGCTTTCATCTCAATAGACAAAGTTCCCAAGATAATGAAGGATGCGGTGCTTGCCATTGAAGACAGGCGCTTTTATTCGCATGGCGGCGTTGATACACGGGGTGTTTTACGCGCTGTTGTAAGCAACATTACCGGCGGCGGCAAAAAGGAAGGCGCGAGCACCATTACTATGCAGGTCGCACGTAATTTCTTTCTATCCAGCGAGAGAAGTTTCAAGCGCAAAATCAACGAAGCACTTCTGGCCATCAAGATAGAACATAGCTTGAGCAAGGATCAGATCTTCGAGTTGTATCTCAACCAGATATTTTTGGGTCAGCGCTCTTTCGGCTTTGCAGCTGCATCGCAGACTTATTACGGTAAACCGCTGGATAAACTCACCCTTGCGGAAGCCGCCTTGCTGGCAGGCTTGCCGAAAGCGCCTTCCGGCTACAACCCTTTCGTCAATCCCAAGCGGGCTATAGCACGGCAGCATGAAGTCCTAAAGGACATGTACAGATATGGGTTTATCGACGAAGCCGCTTACAAGCAGGCTCTTGATCAGCCATTGCGCTTCAAGCAATCGCGACGATCCAGAGACCTGTCCGCCGATTATGTAGCTGAAATCGCCAGGCAAGCCATGTATGACCGTTACAAGGATGATATCTACAGCAGCGGCATGAAGGTATATACCACTATCCGCAAAGACAATCAGGAAGCCGCCAATAAAGCAGTCATACAAGGCATCCTGGATTATGACCAAAGGCATGGTTATCGGGGGCCGGAAAAAACCTTGCCGTCCAGGGATATCCAGGACACGGAATCAATGGACAGGGCGCTGGAAGATATCGAGGAATTCAATGGCTTGGTACCGGCCATTGTTACTCATGCCGACCCCAAGCTGATCAAGGCTCATACCAAGAATGGCGAAGATGTCACAGTTGCCGACAAAGGATTGGGGCTGGTCAAAAGGACCCTGGCAGAAAAAGATCCAGCAAAAAGCAAGCTGAAAGCCGGGGCAGTTATCCGGCTGCTGCGAACTGGCGATACCTGGCAGGTCGTGCAACTACCGCAGGTAGAATCGGCGTTGATTGCCTTGGATCCGGTAAGCGGCGCAGTCCAAGCCCTGGTGGGTGGATTCGATTTTAACCGCAATAAATTTAACCATGTGACCCAGGCATGGCGGCAACCCGGCTCCAGCTTCAAGCCGTTTATCTATTCGGCATCCCTGGAAAAAGGATTTACACCGGCAAGCATCATCGAGGATGAACCGGTTTATCTTTCACCCGAAGAGACGGGCAGCGGTACTGCTTGGGAGCCGCATAATTATGACAATAAATATGATGGGCCCATCAGGATGCGCACGGCATTAACCAAATCCAAAAACATGGTCTCTATCCGCATATTGCAAGCGATCGGCGTCAAATATGCACAGGACTACATCACACGATTCGGTTTCTCGGCCAAAGATCACCCGGCATATCTGGCCATGGCCCTGGGTGCCGGCTCAGTCACGCCATGGCAGATGGCTGGCGGCTATGCGACTTTCGCCAATGGCGGCTACCGTATCAAACCTTATATCATCAGCAAGATTGTCGACGGCCATGGCAAAACCATCGCCCAGACCAAGGTTGAGCAGGCCGGCAAAGGCGCTGACCGGGTGATTGACGGCCGCAACACCTTCCTGATGACCTCGATGATGCAGGATGTCGTACGCATCGGCACTGCTTCGAGGGCACGCCAGATCGGGAGATACGATCTGGCCGGAAAAACCGGCACCACTAATAACCAGGTGGATGCCTGGTTTTCCGGCTACAGCCCGGATCAGGTAGCTATTGTCTGGATGGGCTTCGACCAGCCAAAATCGCTGGGCGGCAATGAAACTGGCGGCAAAGCCGCCTTACCTATCTGGATTGACTACATGGCGGCGGCACTAAAAGGCAAACCTGATGTTCCGTATGCAGTCCCGGCAGGAATCCAGTCTATAAAAATCGACCCGTTGACCGGAACCCGTGTCGGGGAAAATGAGGGCGGGCTTTATGAATATTTCTATCATGAATTTCCGCCGCCTGAAGCAGAGCCGGTGTTCACTCCCATCCCGGGCTTCCCCGGTTCATCTGGGACTCCTACGCCCGCTCCAAACTCTGGAGAAGCAAGAGAAGGAAGAGGCAGTGATGCGGATTCCACTTTCACGCCCATCCCAGGCCATAGCACCAAGGCTGTGCAACCCGACCAGCTTTACTAAGGGATGAAACATGGCAAAAGAAATGGAAGGCCGTCAAAACCAGCTGCGTCAATTGATCGCGCAGCAAGCCGCGCGCATGATGGCGGAAGACGGTATTTCCGACTACGCCTTTGCCAAGAAAAAGGCCGGCCGTCAATTGGGCGTGGTGGATATGAATTGCCTGCCGACCAATGCTGAAATAGCGGAAGAGATCAAATTATTCCACGAAATTTATCACGCGGACGACCAGCCGGAAGCGTTGAGGCAGTTACGTAGCGACGCCTTGATCGTCATGCAAATGCTGGAGAAATTTAACCCACACCTTACCGGTACAGTTCTCGATGGCACAGCCGGGCTACATGCTGAAACCCACATCCATCTTTTCGCAGACAGCCTGAAGGATGTGGAAATGTTTTTACTCAACAGCCAGATTCCCTACGAAACGACCGAAAAATCGTTTCGCGTAAGCAATGACAAGCGCGGTGCAAAAAAAGGCAGCGACCGTAAAAAAGTGCCGGTGTTTACTCTGGAAGGCCCAAACGGGATGATCAAGCTCAGCGTGTTCGAGATTGATGACCTGAGGCTACCGACCAAGCACAATGCAGGTGCTGGCAATGCCGGCCGGGCAAACACCGAGACCGTCATGACCTTAATTCAACAGCCTTGAATTAAACAGCTTTGCTCTAAAGCCAGGCGCTATCCAGGGTGACTCACTCCCGCAACCAGCGTGCCGCATCGAGCGCATAGTAAGTCAGGATGCCATCTGCCCCCGCACGCTTGAAAGCCAGCAACGCCTCGATTACGCAGGCTTTTTCATCCAGCCATCCGTTCTGGGAAGCTGCCTTGAGCATGGCGT
>CAZBSR010000166.1:0-3248 GCA_964494575.1 uncultured Methylophilaceae bacterium
TGGCAATGGCAATGCCGCCCAGTGACATGATATTGGCGCTGATTCCCTGCCAGTTCATGATGGCAAATGCAGTGAGGATGCCGACCGGCAGCGTGACCACGGCCACCAGCGATGAGCGCATATGGAACAGGAATATCAGGCAGACCAATGCCACCACCAGGGATTCCTCCAGCAGCTTGCTGCTCAGGTTATGAATGGCGCGCTCTATCAGGCCGGAGCGGTCATAGGTGACCACCAGTTCGACACCGGGGGGCAGGCCTGCCTTGAGTTCCTTGAGGCGGGCCTTGACGCGCTTCACGGTATCCAGCGCGTTGTACCCGTAACGCATGACGACGATGCCGCCGGTGACTTCACCTTCTCCGTCGAGCTCAGCCACACCCCGGCGCGACTCTGCGCCTATCTGTACATGCGCCACATCCTGCATGCGGATGGGAATGCCCTGCGCATCGGTGCCGATGGGAATCTGCCGGAAATCTTCCAGAGTCTTGAGGTAGCCGTTCGCCCGGACCATATATTCGGCGTGGCCCATTTCCACCACCGACCCACCGCCGGAGAGATTGCTGTCGCGCACTGCCTGGCTTACGCGTTCAAGCGGGAGGTTATAGGCTGCCAGGCGGTTCGGGTTCACCTCGATCTGGAACTGGCGCACCATGCCGCCGACGCTCGCCACTTCGGCCACGCCGGGCAGGCTCTGCAACTCATACTTCAGGAAAAAATCCTGGATCGCGCGTAGCTGGTCAGGGTTGTAGCGATGGTGCCGGTCAACCAGGGCATATTCAAATATCCAGCCTACGCCGGATGCGTCGGGGCCGAGCAGCGGGACAACGCCCTGCGGCAGGCGCGCCGTTACCTGGCTGAGATTTTCCAGTACCCTGGAGCGCGCCCAATAGGGGTCTACGCCATCCTGGAAGATGACGTAGACATACGATTCGCCGAACATGGAGAAACCGCGAACCGCAGTGGAGCCCGGCATTGACATCAATGCCGAGGCAAGGGGGTAGGTGACCTGGTCTTCGACCGATTGCGGCGATTGGCCGGGGTAGCCGGTCTTGACGATCACCTGCGTATCCGAAATATCCGGGATGGCATCGAGTACCATATGCTGCGCCGAGTAAACGCCCCATCCCGCCAGCAGCAGGGCACACAGCAGTACAATCAGCCGGTTGCGCAACGACCATTCGATCAGGCGTTGCACCATGTTTAATGTTCCTGCATGCGCTGTGCTGCATCATTCAGGGAGGATGCAGCATCCAGCAGGAACTGGCCATTCACCGCAACCTGCGCGCCTTCCTGCAGGCCATCGGTGATCTCGACAAAGTCTCCGCTTTCTATGCCGGTCTCAACCGGTGCCGGAACAAAATGCCCGTCGCCGCGTGCCAGCATGACCTGGCTGCCGCGGCCGGTGCGCATGATTGCGGAGCGCGGCAATGCCAAAGCTTTGTGCGTGCGGGCGGCAATCGTCACGTCAACAAATGCGCCGGGCCGCAGCCATGAATGGGGATTATTGACAACCACGCGCGCCTTGACCGTGCGCGTGGTGCCGTCTACCACCGGGCTGGCGAATTTCAGGCGGCCCGTGATGCCGGGCTGGATGGAGTGTGGAAGCCTGGCGGTGACCTTGTCGCCTTCCCTGATCCATTCCAGCTGGTCCGGATACAGCGCAATATCGATCCACAGCTTTGAGACATCCGCCATGGAAAGCACATTGATCATGGGCGTGACATAGTTGCCTTCACGCACGCCGATCTGCGTCACGAAGCCGGGCCGGGTGGCGCGCACAGCGACCACATCTACGGTGCGGCGGTTTTTCTCCAGCAGCTCCAGGGTTTTCTCGTCCACATCCGCGTAGCCGAATTTTTCCCGGCTGCGTATGCGCTCGCGCGCCAGGCTGGCTGCAACCTGCGCATTCTGCCCGATAAGCTCGGGCACATTATCCAGCAACTGGTCGCGCCGTTGCAGCAGCTCTATATATTCGCGCTGGCGCTGTACCAGCTCGGGCGAGTAGATTTCATAAAGAATCTGTCCCGCCTGCACCTGCTGTCCGACGGTGACATACAGCTTGCGTATCCAGCCGTCGATCTTCGGGCTGATATTCAGCATCGATGATTCATTGATGGTGACATTGCCGTAAGTCTGCACTTCGCGGCTGATACTTTGCGTCGTCAGGCTGGCGAGCCTCACGCCCATGCGCTGCTGCGTGGCGGCGTCTATCGTGACCAAGGGGCCGGGTGCCGAGCCGCCTGGCTGTTCTTTATGCTCCGTGCTTTCAGCCTCGACCAGGTCCATGCCGCAAATCGGGCAGGAGCCCGGATGATCCTGCAGGATGTGCGGATGCATGGGGCAGGCCCATATTTTTTTAGTCTCTGTTGGCAAATGTGAAGATTTTTCTGGTTGATGGATATGGCCAATGTTGTGCTCGGCAGCATTGTTTTGATGCTGGCCCGAGTAATAGCCAACGCCGAGCAGTGCGATGGCACAGAGCAGTGCAAGGGCAGGATAGAGAACTCTATTCACTCTTCGGCTTGGGCTTGATTAGCTTCATCTTGCAGATCGGGCATTTGCCGGGCTCGTGCTGGTGAACCTGAGGATGCATCGGGCAGTACCAGTCATTGCCGTGAGCCGCTTCTGGAGCAGTGCTCGATTTGCCGTTATCAGCAACAGTTTGAGGCGCAACATGGCCCTCATGGTCGGCGTGGGCGGTGTTGATCGAGGCGATATATCCCAGCCCGATCAGTAGCGAAAAAAGCGTCAGGGATTTTGTGGTCTTGTTCATGGTGTGCATTAGGTTCATTGTCAGGTCTCCCAATCATGGTCTGGATAGTGAGCCGGCAGGCAGGAAGGCCGGATTGCCAAAACCCGCCTGCCGGAGAAACGGTTTATCGAACGAGGATCTGCTCGCCATGGCCCATGGCAGGGTCGGCATCCTTGCTGTACATGATCACTGCGATGGCGCCGGTCAGTGCGCTCCTTAGGGAGTGCGAGACGATGGCATTGGCGCCTTCGACCGGTGAAACGATGTCAAAGGTGGCTGCATCGCCTGGCCCCACTACGAAGCTCTGCATCCCTACGGTGACGTTTTTCGGGTTGCCGCTGGCATACACACGGTCCCAGATGCCGGCAATCGGATGGAAGGACGAGAATTCGTTAGGCCCGGCATTCACGAAGTAGATACGTACACGTTCGCCTGGCTTGGCCTGCAACCAGCGTGTTGCCATAGGGTCATGCACCGGGTCGTACTTGAAGATGCC
>CAZBSR010000167.1:0-3231 GCA_964494575.1 uncultured Methylophilaceae bacterium
TCAGGCTGCGCTCATGCGCCTCATCGATGATGATGGTGTCATAGGCATTCAGGAAACGGTCGCCCTGCGTTTCAGCCAGCAGGATGCCGTCGGTCATCAGCTTGATGTAGTTGGTGTCAGAGACCTTGTCATTGAAACGCACCTTGTAGCCGACAATATGGCCCAGAGTGGATTTCAGCTCCTGCGCAATGCGCGAAGCCACCGAGCGTGCAGCAATGCGGCGCGGCTGTGTGTGGCCGATGAGGCCGGCCACGCCGCGCCCCAGTTCAAGGCAGATTTTCGGCAGCTGCGTGGTCTTGCCTGAGCCAGTCTCGCCGCAAACGATGACCACCTGGTGTTTGGCAATGGCTGCCGCGATTTCATCTTTTCTGGCACTGACAGGCAGCTCTTGCGGAAACTCGGGCTTAGGCAGCGCTGCAAGGCGGGCATGATAGATCGCCTGCGAAGCGGCGATCTTGGCGGCGATTTCCTGCTGCAGACGGCCTGCGGGTTTTTTGAGTTTTTCTGCTTCACGCAATTCGCGGATCTTGCGTTTGACTAAAAACCGATCCTTGATCAGGCAGGTATTCAGGTCAGATTCCAGGGCTGCGGGGCTTTGATTGGGAACAGTCATAAGCGGGCGATTTTACCACGCGGCACATGGTCTATTTTTGCGAATCCCTCATGCCGCATATTACACAGCCCGTCAGGCAAAGCGACTTTTCATCTCTTCCAGGTTGAGTTCCTGCAGAATCTGCTCCAGCCTGGCCTGCGCGTTCTTTCTGGGGCTATCGGTGTGGCGCGCAATAATCAGCTCGTTCTTCATCGAGTGCTCCCAGCCCACCAGCTCGGTAACGGTGACCTGGTAACCATGCGCCTCAAGCTGCAGGCAACGCAGCACATTGGTGATCTGGCTGCCGAATTCGCGGGTATGTATCGGGTGGCGCCATATCTCGGACAACGCCGTCTTGGAGAAAGATTCGTTCTTGTGCTTGCGTAGAACCTCGGCCACCTCTGCCTGGCAGCACGGCACCAGCACAAAGAATTTGGTATGTTTTTCCAGGCCGAACCTGATGGCGTCATCCGTCGCCGTATTGCAGGCATGCAACGCAGTAACGATATCGACGCGTTCGGGTATCGCTGCGGAGCTGATCGACTCTTCCACACTGAGGTGCTCGAACGACATGCGCGCAAAGCCCAGAGATGCAGCCAGCTCGCGCGAGTTTTGTACCAGCTCTGCCCGCGTCTCTATGCCGACAATGCTGCCGGACGGCTGCTGCTTCATGAACAGGTCGTAAAGGATGAAGCCGAGATAGGATTTGCCGGCGCCATGGTCCACCAGCGTTGGATTGGCCGTCTCCTTCATCACCTCCAGCAGCAGGGGTTCGATGAAGTGGTACAGGTGATATACCTGCTTGAGCTTGCGCCGGCTATCCTGGTTGAGCTTGCCGTCACGCGTGAGGATATGCAGCGCTTTCAGCAATTCAATGGACTGTTCGGGCTTGATTTCAGGGATGAGTGACATGCCGCTAGTTTAACTTAGGTCTTTGACGCGCTTCCAATGGTAAAATAAGCAATTGATTTAAAGTCAGAATAATTATGGCAATACAATGGTTTCCCGGCCACATGACCGCAGCACGCAAAAAAGCTGCGGAAACCATGGAGTTCACCGACATCGTTATCGAAGTGCTGGATGCGCGCGTACCGCAGGCCAGCAGTAACCCGATGATCCACGAGCTGCGCCTGCATCGCCAGCGCCCCAACCTGAAGATACTCAACAAGGCCGACCTTGCCGACCCTGGCGCGACGGAAGCGTGGCTCAATTACTACAACCATCAGGAGGGGGTAAAGGCAGTCGCGCTCTCCTGCAAAAAGCCCGGCGACGCAGCCAAGATCCCGGGCCTGTGTAAACAACTCGCACCGCATCGCGGCACCCATCTCAAGCAGTTGCGCATGCTGATCATGGGCATCCCCAACGTAGGCAAATCCACGCTGATGAATGCCCTGCTCAACCGCCGCATCGCCAAGGTCGGCGACGAACCTGCGGTCACCAAGGTGCAGCAGCGCTTTGAACTCGATGCGACCATGAGCATTACCGATACCCCAGGGCTGATGTGGCCGAAGATCCAGTATGAAAGCGATGGCTATATGCTCGCCGCCAGCCATGCGATCGGCCGCAATGCGGTGATTGATGAAGAGGTCGCCGTGTTCCTCGCAGATATTTTACTGAAGCGCTATCCTGCCCTGCTTGAGAAGCGCTATAACATCCATGCGGGCAATATGGACGCGGTCGATGTGGTAGAGGCCGTCGCTGCCCGTCGCGGCTTCCGGCTCAAGGGTGGCAGCCTGGATATGGAAAAGGCGGCGATAACCCTGCTGGTGGATTACCGCTCCGGCGCGCTGGGCCGTATCAGCTTGGAAACGCCGCAAACACGGCAGCACATGATAGACGCTGTCAGCCAGGCAAAAGCAGAAAAGACTGCGGCGCCTGAATATCCTTCAGAAGCCCCGCCGGCAAATACTGATTATCTTGATTGATGCGTACTGATCAAGTCGCAATGAAATCATTGCACCGGGACTAATTACTGCATTGATGTAGTGCAATTTCACCCTGGGTGCATTCTTTTTTGCCGCCCTGTTTGACGCTTTGCTTGAAAGTGTCCCATCCGGAAGTCTCTTCCGGTTTCGCCGGGGTCACACTCGCCGCAGACTCGGTCTTGGTTGCCGTCGCGCGATTGGCATCGCCAGCAGCCGCCTTGGTGCTTGTATGCCTCGAAGCGGTATCGGCGGTATTCGTGTCTTTTCTATTTTCAACCATACTGGATTTTTTGGGTTTGGCTTGCTTCTTCTCGGCCGTTTTTTTCGTTTCCGCAGCAGCTTTAGGGACAGGCTGCGTTGCAATCGGCTCAATCGGCGGAGGCGTCGCAGGCAGGACATAAGACGATGTCCCGCCGGGAGACACCAGGCCAGGCATAGCTACTGCCGGCTCGGGTGTGCGCATTTTGGCCGACCAGTAAACGGCTGCCGCTACGAGCCCCAGAAGTATGGCAGCCAGTACTATCCAGCCTTGTTTGCTTATCGGTTTTGTATCCGTCGCAGTTGCTGGACGTGCCGCGCTATTCGCGCCGGGCGCGGCGGCAGCGGCAAGCACATCTGCTGGGGCTTCATCCGTAGCGCGGATCACATACACTTCATGTTCGCGCACATGCTTGTCATGCTTGATGCCGGAATAGGTGAACATCCCGGTGATTT
>CAZBSR010000168.1:0-3219 GCA_964494575.1 uncultured Methylophilaceae bacterium
GCGGGAGGAGTGTGCACTCTTCCCGCTTTGTAATTTGTTGAATTATAGCTCAAAGCGGCCTAACCATCAACGCCAACTTGGATGATTCTGTACGGCTTTATTTCAGACCAAGTACATCCTGCATATCGAAGAGGCCTGATTCCTGGCTCTCCAAGAACCTGGCTGCGCGCAATGCACCAAGCGCAAAGGTCGCGCGGCTGCTGGCTTTATGCGTCAGTTCCACACGCTCGCCTGTGCCGGCAAACAACACAGTGTGGTCGCCCACAATATCGCCGCCGCGCACAGTAGCAAAGCCGATGGTATTGGCGTCACGCTCGCCGGTGACGCCTTCGCGGCCATAAACAGCACATTCATCGAGGTTGCGGTTTAATGCCTTTGCGGCCGCCTCACCCAGTCTTAGTGCCGTACCGGACGGCGCATCGACCTTGTGGCGATGGTGCGCCTCAATGATCTCCACATCGTAGCCATCAGCCAGCACCTTTGCTGCGGCCTGCACCAGATTGATCAACAAGGTCACGCCTACGCTCATATTGGGCGCAAATACAATAGCGACTTCTCTGGCTGCGGATTCAATCTGGGCTTTCTGCTCGGCGCTGAAACCGGTGGTGCCGATGACCATTTTGACGTTCGCTTTGCGGCATGCTGCCAGGTATTGCAGGCTTGCGTCTGGACGGGTGAAATCAATCAGCACATCGGCACCCTGTAATGCCGCCTCAAGGTCGTGGCTTACTTTTACCCCACTCACCCTGCCGAATTGTTCGCCGGCATCGCGCCCAATTTGCGGGCTGCCAGCTATATCCAACGCTCCGTGCAAGCTCAGTGCAGGATCAGCAAACACGCCATCCAGCAAGGCATGCCCCATGCGTCCCGTACTGCCGGCAATGACTACTTTCAGCATTTAAAAACCTATCTTCTCTAGCATGTACTCAAAATAGCCGGGCTCATCTTCGCGCGGCGGTTCTTTCTCGGCAGCGGGCGCAGCAGCCGGTTTTGCAGCAGGCTCAGCTTTCTTTACTGGCTCAGCGGCAGGTTTTTCTACTGCCTTCTTCGCCGATTCTACGGCGGCTGGCTTTGCTTCCGGCTCAACCACCGGTGCAGGCGCAGGCCGTGACGCCGGTTTGGCAATAGGCTCAGCAACGGGTTCGGGTTTCGCCACAGGAGCAGAGACCGGCTCCTCGGCTTTCGCCGGCTGAACTGCAGGCACAGGCTCAGCCGGATCGGTTATCGGCTCAGGGGCCAACGCCGGCTGTGCGACAGGCGCAGGGGCAGGTTGGCTTTCGACAGCCGGAGCCGGTTGCGATACTGGTTCTGGCGATGCGGACTCAGCTGATGGAGCGGCTTCCAGGCTTGCAGGAGCTGCCTCTCTGGCTTCCGGCTTCGTGTCGGCTGGCTTGGCTGTCGGGTTTACCAAATCGGTAGGTGCGGCTTGAGGCTCGGGAGCCTGTTCCTTCTTGTCGCTCTTCCAGAACTTAAGCTTGTCCATCAGGCTCTTTTTATCTTCAGGCTGGCTGACAGGCTCGGTACCGGTAGTCGATCCTGCTGCCGGATCGCCGGTTCCAGCAGGAATGACGTCTCCGCGTACACGTAGCAAGGCCTCTTTTTCAAAGTCCAGAATCACGCGGCGCTGCTCAATGATCTTGCCATCCTTGCGCATCTGGTAGAAATAGTCCCAGCGGTTGCTGTGGAAGCTGTCCTGTATCAGCGGCGTACCCATAATGAAGCGTACTTGCGACTTGGTCATGCCGGGGCGCAATTGCAGCATCATTTTGGAAGTCACTACATTGCCCTGCTGGATGTCCATTTTGTAAGGACGGAAAGAAGGCAACTTGGAAGTGCAGGAGACACTTATCAACGAAATAACGACGAGGAACGAGACGATTATGTGGCGCATCACCATGACTTTGGGAGGAAATAGCGCTAATATACCATGACACTGACCACCCAAAAACAGCACCCTTGAATAGAGACTGCGACCGCCATGCGTGAACCCAATGATTTAAAGAATGCCGGCCTCAAAGCTACCCTGCCAAGACTCAAAGTACTAAGCCTGTTTGAGAACAGCGAGGAACGCCATTTATCGGCAGAGGATGTTTACAAGATATTGCTGACTGCAGGCGAGGATGTTGGGCTGGCGACCGTTTACCGCGTACTGACCCAATTTGAGCAAGCCGGCCTGCTGGTTCGCCATCACTTCGAGAGCGGGAAAGCAGTATTCGAGTTGAACCAGGGCGGCCATCACGACCACATCGTGTGCCTGCAATGCGGGCGCGTGGAAGAGTTCTTTGATGAAGAGATCGAAAAGCGCCAGAACATAGCGGCCACTGATCGCGGCTTCAAGGTACACGACCATTCCCTGCACATCTACGCAGATTGCACCAAGCAGCCCTGCCCTTACAAAAACTAGCCGGTACCAGCCAGATTAATGGATAGTCCCGTCCAGATTTTCTGGGGAATTATTTTCGGATCCGTAGGGTTTGCTTATTTCATCTATGGCAAAAAACAGCAGGTGTTCATGCCTATGATTTGTGGAGTGAGCCTGATGGTTTACCCATACTTCGTAGCGAACACGATCTTGCTGGTAGTGATAGGTGCTGCGATTTCCGCTTTACCTTTCCTGGTACGCTTTTAAGCCCGCCTTCGCCTTAACCCAGCATTTCTTCAGCGTGCTTGCGCGTGGTTTCGGTAATTTCAACGCCGCCCAGCATACGCGCCACTTCTTCGACACGCGCCGCCTGATCGAGCAATTCGATACGGCTTAGAGTGCTGCCGTTAACAGCGATCTTGCTGACGCGCAGATGTTGGGCACCTTGCGCCGCCACCTGCGGCAAATGGGTAATGACCAGCGCCTGTCTTTTCTCTCCCAGCTGCTTGAGCAGTTGGCCGACAATCTCTGCCACGCCTCCACCTATACCCACATCCACTTCATCAAAGATCATGGTCGGAACCTCTCCCTGCTGTGCAGTCACCACACGAATGGCGAGACTGATGCGGGAAAGCTCGCCGCCTGAAGCAACTTTGGCCAGTGGGCGCGGCTCTGCGCCGATATGCCCGGCAACCAGGAATTCGACCTGCTCCAGGCCGGTGGCGGCAGGCTCTTGTACATTAAGCGCTACGGCGAAGCTGCCTCCGGTAAGCGCCAGGCGCTGCATTTCTGCACTGATCTTTTTGCCGAGTTCCTGCGCAGCTTTTGCGCGGCCCTGGCTTAGCTCCGTAGCGAGC
>CAZBSR010000169.1:0-3189 GCA_964494575.1 uncultured Methylophilaceae bacterium
TGGACTGGTGGTCGTGCTTACCGGCATACGCCACTTCAGGCACTGATATGAAGGTTCTTGTGATTGGTGGCGGTGGCCGCGAACACGCACTCGCCTGGAAGCTGACGCAGAGCCCCAGGATCAGCATGGTATATGTCGCACCGGGCAATGCCGGTACCGCGCTTAATCCGGACATGCAGAATGTGCCGCTCACAGGTGTGGCCGAACTGCTGGAGTTTGCGCAGAATGAAGAGATAGGCCTGACCATCGTCGGCCCGGAAGCGCCATTGTCACAAGGCGTAGTCGATACCTTCCGCGTCGCGGGCATGAAAATTTTCGGCCCGAACAAGGCCGCCGCCCAATTGGAAAGCTCCAAGGATTTTGCCAAAGCCTTCATGCTGCGCCACGGCATCCCAACCGCAGCTTATGCCACCTTCACTGACGCTGCGGCCGCACACGATTATGTTCGCCAGCAAGGCACGCCTATCGTCATCAAGGCCGATGGCCTCGCTGCTGGCAAGGGCGTAGTAGTCGCGATGGATGACGCCGAGGCGCACGCCGCAATTGATTCCATGCTATCGGATAACAAGCTGGGAAGCGCCGGTGCGCGCGTGGTGATCGAAGAGTTTCTGCAGGGTGAAGAAGCCAGCTTTATCGTGATGGTGGATGGCAAGAATATCCTGCCGCTGGCCACCAGCCAGGATCACAAAAGATTGCTGGATGGCGACCAGGGGCCCAATACCGGCGGCATGGGTGCCTACTCCCCTGCTCCTGTGGTCACCCCCGAAATCCATGCCAGGGTGATGCGTGAAATCATCAAGCCCACTGTCGCCGGCATGGCCAGGGATGGCATCCCTTACACCGGCTTCCTCTATGCCGGCCTGATGATCAGCCCGGACGGCAGCGTTAAAACGCTGGAGTTCAATTGCCGCATGGGCGACCCGGAAACCCAACCTATCATGTTGCGTCTGAAGAGCGACCTGGTGACATTGGCAGAACATGCGGTTGATGGCACGCTGGATAAAGTCGAAGCTGAGTGGGACAGGCGTACTGCATTGGGCGTGGTAATGGCAGCAGCCAACTATCCCGACGTTCCGCGCAGCGGCGATGTCATTAGCGGGCTGCCGGAGAACCCGGCGAAAGACCAAATAGATGCCCAGGTATTCCATGCTGGCACCACCATGAAAGATGGCAAGGTAGTTACCAGCGGCGGACGCGTGCTATGTGTGACAGCACTGGGCGAAACCGTCAAATACGCTCAATCCCGCGTTTATCAGATTGCCAACGAGATCCACTTTGAAGGCAGCCAGATGCGCAAGGATATCGGTTATCGCGCCATTAAGGGCTGATCTGAACAGCGCGCTCAAAACCGATGCAAGAGGGCTGCGCCACTTCCTGCAATCCGGAGGCGTCATCGCCTACCCTACTGAATCCATCTTTGGCCTGGGTTGCGACCCAGGCAACCGCAGAGCCGTACAGCGTATATTGCGCATCAAGGGGCGGCCACAGCGTAAGGGACTTATTCTGATTGCCAGTCATCTGGCCCAACTGAAACAGTACATCGCACCCTTGAACAGCTCTCAAGTTGCGCGGATCAGCGAGAGCCATTCGAAGCCGCACACATGGCTGGTACCCAGCGCCAAAGATTGCCCGAAGTGGATCACCGGGCGGCACAAAACCATTGCTGTACGTGTCACCACGCACCCATTGAGCGCAAGTCTGTGCCAAGGCTCAGGCATGGCGCTGGTTTCCACCAGTGCTAACCGCAGCGGCGGCAAGCCCGCTAAAACCGTCCGTGAATGCTACAAACTATTCGGCGCACAGGTTAAAATCATCCGGGGACTGGTGGGCAAGGCGCGCAAACCATCCACCATCCAGGATCTCGCCAGCGGAAAGATAATCAGGCCATAAAGATTGCCCCATGACTGCAGACAAAACCACAAACCCAAATGAAGTACTGACTTACCTGCAAGGCCTGCAAGCCCGTATTGTCGAGGCGCTGGAGCTGGTAGACGGCAAGAATTTCCTGCATGACAGCTGGCAGCGCACCGAAGGCGGCGGCGGCACTACCTGCATACTTGAGAACGGCAATGTATTCGAGCGTGCGGGTGTGGGTTTCTCGCACGTGCTCGGTAACAAGCTGCCGCCATCGGCCAGTGCAGCACATCCCGAAGCTGCCGGACGCAGCTGGCAAGCCATGGGTGTTTCGCTGGTGCTGCATCCGCGCAATCCTTATGCACCCACCGTACATATGAACGTCCGGTTTTTTGTCGCCCTCCCACCCAGTGAGCAACAGCTATCAGCGAAGCGGGAAAATGCAAGCCAGCCCACTGATATTGCACAAGGCGGCAATGGCGCAGCCACTGATACACAGCCGATATGGTGGTTCGGCGGCGGCATGGACCTGACACCTTACTACGGCTTCGAAGAAGACGCTGTACACTTTCACCGCACCAATAAAAATGCGCTGGATGCCTTTGATCCGGCCTATTACCCGCAATTCAAGGCACAATGCGATGAATACTTTTACCTCAAGCACCGCAAAGAACCGCGCGGCATAGGCGGCATATTCTTTGACGATTTCAATGCGCCGGGCTTCGAGCGCAGCTTTGCCATGCTAAAGAGCGTAGGCGAAGCTTTCCTGAGCGCTTACCTGCCGATTGTGCAGCGCCGCAAGGATACGCCTTATACCGAACGGGAACGCGACTTCCAGGCTTACCGGCGCGGGCGCTATGTCGAATTCAATCTGGTGTATGACCGCGGCACTTTGTTCGGCCTGCAATCCAATGGCCGCACCGAGTCCATCCTGATGTCCATGCCGCCGAATGTGAATTGGCGCTATGACTGGAAGCCGGCTGAAGGTAGCCCGGAAGCCAGGCTCTACTCCGACTTCCTGATCGACCGCGACTGGCTGGCGGCAGGCTAACGCTTCTGGCGCATTTCGTGCATACTCCATAAAATAAAAACAGGAGAAACCCGATGTTTGCGCAACTTTTCCGCACCAAACCAGTTGAAATCGATAGCGGTAGCGGGCTAAAAAAATGTTTGAGCGCATTCGACCTTGCCCTTCTGGGTATCGGTTGCGCTATCGGTACCGGCATATTTGTGCTGACCGGCATCGCTGCTGCGACCCAATCAGGCCCGGCAGTCGTCATCTCCTTCATTATTGCCGGGGTCGCATCCGGCTTTGCCGCACTGGCCTATGCTGAA
>CAZBSR010000170.1:0-3165 GCA_964494575.1 uncultured Methylophilaceae bacterium
GGATATTCAACGGCTGCAGTATTGCGTCAAGTCTGGCCGCGATTGTTTCGCCCGCCACGTTTGATATCACAGCGCGCTCACAGGACTGCCACGCCACCGGTGGCTTTGCATCAAGCTCTGCATTCAGGCAGGCACCGTGTGCTTTCAACTCGGCTTTCGATTCGCTTTGGCTGTCGAAGACCCCCCATTTGGTGCGGCTATTGCCTGCATCTATCGTCAGGATCAATTGATCACTCCCCAGGCTCGGCAGCACGCAGGCTGATCTCACCGGCGGAAAAGCGCTGCTGGCCATTCGCCGTATTCACCAGCAGCACACCATCAGCAGCCACGCCATTGACCACGCCCTGCGTCTCGCGTCCGTCCGGCATCATCATGCGTACCGTCCGGCCCTCATAGGCATGATGGCTTAACCACTCTTCACGCAAGCTCTCAAATCCGTTTCGTTCAAACTCACTCAATACGTCGGCCAGGCTTTTAAGCGTGACGCCCAATAGCTCACTGGGGTTGATCGACCGGCCGGCCACAGTTTCCAGGTCAATAGCGGGCTGGTCGATATGCTGCCTGAGATGCTCGGGCAAACGCAGATTGATACCCACACCTATGACCGCAGCGCTCGGCCCTTCCATATCGCCCTGCAATTCGATCAGGATGCCGGCCAGCTTGTAATAGCTGCCCTGATATTGGTGCAGCACATCGTTCGGCCATTTGAGCCTGGCCTCTGAAACGCCCATGCCATGCAGCGCACGAATCAGTGCTACGCCGACCGCAAGACTCAAGCCGGATAATGCCGACACCCCGGATTGAAAGCGCCATAGCAGCGAGAAAGTCAGGCTTGCGCCGAGACCTGCCTGCCATGTGCGTCCGCGACGCCCCTTGCCGCGCGTCTGCAACGATGCCGCGACGCAGGTTGCATGCGCAGCACCTTCACCTCCAATCAAGCTGGCCTTCTTCATCAGGTAGCTGTTGGTGGATTCAAGCTGGTCATGCAACTCCAGCTTGAACCATGCGCGCTGTTCGCCTATGGCCGCCAGCACGCTGCCTCTCTCCAGCAGGATGATCGGCTCCGGCAGCCGGTAGCCGCGGCCGCGCACAGAGAATATCTTCACGCCCATGGCTTCGGCTTCCTGCAGGGCGCTCCAGATGGTCGTGCGCGACACATGGAAATGCTGTGCGATCGCCTCGCCGGAACGGAACTGGCCATCCGCCAGCAGACGCAAAATTGGAAAAGTCAGGCTACTCATAAGTCGTTTGATATTAGCATAGCGCCAAGCAGCATCGCGACCTCGCCACAGTGTAAAATAAGCGAATTATATTTAGTGTAACTGCCATGTCATCAGAAAAAGCGCCCATACCAGCAGCCTCCAACTTTATCCGCGGCATCATCGAGCGCGATTTCGCCCAAGGCACCTATAAGGAACGCATGTGGGGCGGCTCGCCAGGTGATGCCGAGCATCATGCCAAAGGCCAGCCTGACCCGGCCAAAATCCGCACACGCTTCCCACCGGAGCCGAACGGCTACCTGCATATCGGCCATGCAAAATCCATCTGCCTGAACTTCGGCCTGGCGCGCGATTACGGCGGCGTCTGCCACATGCGTTTCGACGACACCAACCCGGAAAAAGAAGAGCAGGAATATGTCGATAGCATCACCGAATCGGTGAAATGGCTGGGGTTCGGTTGGGAAGGCTTCGGCGACAGCAACCTTTACTATGCCAGCAATTATTTCGACTTCATGTATCGCGCCGCGCAATACTTGATCGAGTCCGGTCATGCCTATGTCGATCAGCAGTCGGCAGATGAGATGCGCGCCAACCGCGGCACGCTGACGGAGCCTGGCAAGGATTCGCCCTACCGCAGCCGGAGCCCGCAGGAGAATCTGGCACTGTTCGGCGAGATGCGCGAAGGCAAGCATGCGGACGGCAGCATGGTGCTGCGGGCCAAGATAGACATGGCGTCGCCCAATATCAACTTGCGCGACCCGGCAATCTACCGCATCAAGCGCGCCACGCACCACAATACCGGCGATACATGGTGTATCTACCCGATGTACACCTACGCCCATCCAATAGAGGACGCGCTGGAGCAGATCACCCATTCATTGTGCACGCTGGAATTCGAAGACCAGCGCCCCTTCTACGACTGGGTGCTGGAACGTTTAGCTGAGGGTGGCTTGCTAGCTCACCCGCTGCCGAAGCAATATGAGTTTGCACGGCTGAACCTGACCTATGTCGCACTATCCAAGCGCAAGCTGATCGAACTGGTGCAGAACAAACACGTCAGCGGCTGGGATGACCCGCGCCTGCCAACACTTGCCGGTGCGCGCCGCCGCGGTTATACACCGGAAGGTTTCCGCCTGTTCGCCGAACGCATCGGCGTATCCAAGGCCGACTCATGGATCGAATACACAATCCTTGAAGACTGCATGCGCGAAGTGCTCAACGAATCTGCCGAGCGCCGCATCGCAGTGCTTGATCCGATAAAGCTGGTTATCGATAATTATGCCGAAGGTAAAAGTGAGGATTGCTTTGCCCCCAACCATCCGCAAAAACCCGAGCTGGGTAAGCGTACCGTGCAGTTATCCAAAGAGCTATGGATAGAGCGCGAAGACTTCATGGAAGAGCCAACCAAAGGCTATTTCCGGCTGGTGCCTGATGGCCTGGTGCGGTTGCGCTATGGCTATGTAGTCAAATGCACCGGCTTTGAAAAGGACGCTGCAGGGAATGTGACTATAGTCCATTGCGAATACCTGCCGGATACCAAATCCGGCACCCCCGGCTCCGACAGCATCAAGGTCAAGGGCAATATCCACTGGGTCTCTGTTGCGCACGCCTATACCGCCGAAGTGCGTCTGTATGACCGCTTGTTCAAGGAAGCCCACCCAGGTGCCGGTGACCGCGATTACCTGAATGATTTAAACCCGGATTCAGTACGCAGCATTACCGCGCAACTGGAACTGTCATTGAAAGATGCCAAACCCGAAGAACGCTTCCAGTTTGAGCGGCATGGCTATTTTGTGGCGGATAGAAAAGATGGCGTTATGGGTAAGCCGGTATTCAACCGCACCGTGACACTCAGGGATGCCTGGCAGAAATAATTGATAATTCCTGTAACCCTCGAAAAGGCTTATCGCCTTACCAATCATGGTCCCACTGTGCTTGTTACTAC
>CAZBSR010000171.1:0-3153 GCA_964494575.1 uncultured Methylophilaceae bacterium
TTATCCATATCAGCTGCGGCACATTGCTCACCAGGCTGGATAGCGCAGCACCCGCACCGATACTCACTAACAGGGCGGGCAGCGCGCAGCAGATCAGCGTTGAACTGCTGGCAAACAGCGAGGCCAGGTTGGCGCGCTTTATTTTTGTATTCAGGGCTTGGCCGATTGGTGCGATGGCATCGCTGCCATCCGGTTCAAGTTTCAGTTTGGCGCTCATTCCTTCGCCTCGCTATCTGCACCCTCTTTTACACCGAGCTCGGCCTTGAGTTCTGCCATTGGTTTTTCTACATACTCAACCTTGGCTACATCATAACCCGCATCCTTGATGATCTTGTTGAACGCATCCAGGCTCAATGTCTGCTGGTCTTTCAGCTCCACCAGCACGATGCGTTTCTTGAGGTTGACGTATACCTCGTGCGTCTGGCCCTCGCTTTTCAGCTTCTTCTCTATCCCCTGGGCGCAGAACGCACACACCATGCCTTTGACCTCGGCGCGGATGGAGGTGGTGGCGAATGACAGATTGGAGAACAGGACGAGTGGAACAAATAGTGCGATCAATATTGATGATTTTTTCATGATGGATTCCTTAAAAGATATACATAAAGTTGAAGCGTAACTGGCTCGAATTATTCACGCCGGCTTCGATGAAATAGCTTTTGTTGATTAGGCGCAGCATGGGCGTTATCTCTACCTTGTCCGACAGGCCCTGCATGCGCCGTGCCTCCAGTATCAGCCATGGCTGTGTCTTGTCGTAGTCGGTTTCATAAAATGAAAAGCCGGCCCGGAGCGAGCTGAAGTCATGATTGAGCTCTTCGCCCTTACCATAGGCACGATAAAAGCGCTGGGTAGCTGCGAAATAGACACGCGTGGTTTCATAGTCGAACTGAACGCCGGGCGACACCATGGTTTTGGTGCCGTCAAAGTCATTCCCCCGCAGGCCGCCGATGCCGCCCATGAACCAGAAGTTTGCCTGGGCATTATCCATATTCCAGCGTTTCACCAGTCGGGTATAGGTGATCTCGGCCAGATCGCGCGTTTTGGCCTCGTCATCGGAACGCATGTAGATATAACTCGCTCCCAATGCATCCCGCGGCGTCAGCGCATAGTTGATCAAGCCTTCACGCCAGTTAGGGCTGAAATCGCCCATGGCCATTGTTGAGCCGTTAAACCCCATGGGGGCTGCGTGTACTTGCGCGGCCACTAGCAATAAGCCAAGGCCGCAGATAATTCTTTTGGACATGAGTCCTCCTGATAAAAATTAACTTGAAGGAAGTTAAATGGTTATCGGAGGTCGCTGATCAGCTATGGGAAGGTGGGAGGAAGGTGTCCAGGCAACGTGGCCGCTGAACAGGTGATATGGGATAGGGCCGTCCGCTATGGCTGCAACCGCGTAGAAGGCTAGAGAGGCACAGAAGCCGCAGTGCTGGCATTTGCCATGCGAGGTCTTGTCTTGTGTACCGTGGCTGGCCATGTCGCCAGAAGCGCTGCCGTTACCCATGGGGCAATCGTCCGGCATTTTATTTTCGGCCTGCAACATCGGGGAAGCGGCTTCCGTCGGCGATACTGCCTCCGCCATTTGAAGATTGGTGGAAACCATTTGCGTAGAAGCATAACTTGCCGCGCTAAAAAATAGCGGCAACCAGAAACATAACAGTAGGCAGATTGTTTTCTTCATGCGTTATCACTTGAATCATACAGCCAAAACATAATTCATAGGAGCGCCGACATGGCCATTAGTTCGATAGCGAACAGACGCTTAAATGCACTCAGTTCACAATTTACAGCGTTTGAATGAGCGGAATCTAAAAATTGATTCATAACATAAAAAATAATTACGGCATAATTAGCCTATCCCGTTAATTCAAACTCCCTTCCCCACATAAACTTCAAGACCAGACAGGCATAAATACCATGGATGAAAACGCGATGTCCCCACCGGGAGTGGGCTCAGATCTACAGCGGGAAATTGCAGAATTGATGGTGACCGCCCTCAATCTAGATGTATCTGCCGCGGAAATCAAACCGGACGAACCGTTATACGGTAGCGGGCTTGGCCTCGATTCTATCGACATCCTTGAAATCGCGCTGGTTGTATCCAAGCGTTATGGCCTGCAATTGCGCGCTGATAGCGAAAACAATCATCGCATTTTCAGCTCGCTCAACACGTTGACAGAATATGTAGCCGACAAGAGGTCCAAGTAGTGCCAGACGGCTCGCGCAGTGAAATATTGCGTACGGTGCGCTATACAGGCCTTGCGGCACTGCTGATCACTTATGCCCTGCTGGTGCATCACGTCAATGCCTCGGGACAGGTCAGCGTACTAGGCGCAACGCTGGCACTGGCACCGCTGGCGCTATTGGGGATTGTACTGGCGCTACGCCGCGGATCCAGGACCGGCGGCATCCTGCTACTGGCGTTACTTGCCGTTGCGGCCTGGTCAAGCTGGACTGTGATCGAGCGGCACACCGGCCTCATTTTCTGGCTGCAGGATATCAGCCTGATGCTGGCTTTATTCGCTACTTTTGCACGTACCTTGCTGGCGGGGCGCAAACCGTTATGCGTGGGGTTTGCCGAGGCAATACACGGCGGCAGCCTGCCGTCGGCGCACCGACGCTATGCCGCGCAGGTGACGGTAGCCTGGGTGATTTTCTTTGGTGCGATGGCGACTATTTCGAGCTTGCTGTTCTTTTTTACGCCGTTGGCGACGTGGTCATTTTTTGTTAATTTCCTGACCTTGCCCCTGGTCGCATTGATGTTCGTCGCTGAATATCTAGTGCGCCGCTACATGCTGCCGGACGCGCCTATCGCGCACATCCTGGCTGCCGTGAAGGCGTACAGGAACATGTCTCTCCGAAAACATTGAATACTCCGGACGCACCAGCAGTCATGCCCACATTCCCGCTGCTCACCCATACACCAGACCAGACCGTCGCGCTATACAAGGGCGTGCCCGTATCTGCGCGGCAGTTCCTGGCGGATGTCGCAAACCTGGCTGCTGCGCTGCCCGCTGGCAGTCATCTGCTCAACATCTGCAACGACCGCTATCACTTCACTGTCGGACTGGCGGCGGCCATGGTCACCGGCAAGGTAAGCCTCTTGCCGCCGACCAATACGCCGGAGATGGTGCGCCAGCTCAAGGCTTTTGCCAGCGA
>CAZBSR010000172.1:0-3149 GCA_964494575.1 uncultured Methylophilaceae bacterium
TCGCGCCATTGTCTGTACAGAACTCCAGACGCGGGTAATGCACATGGCACAGCTTACGCCGGGTTGCTTCATTCAGGCGCTGGCGTAGCCTGAAGTTGGCGCCCACTCCGCCTGAAACTATGAGGCTATCAAGTCCGGTTTCGCGTAAAGCGGACATGCATTTGACGGTGAGTACCTCTGTTACGGCTTCCTGGAATTCATAGGCGATATCGGCTTTTGTTTGAACATCCAAGTCTTGATCGTTAACTCTATGCTGATTTACCAAGGTCAGTACAGCTGTTTTTAATCCGCTGAAGCTGAAATTCAAATCGTCGCTGTTCAGTAGAGGGCGGGGTAATTTGAAGCGACCGGCTTTGCCTTGCACGGCTAGCCTGGAGACGGCCGGCCCGCCGGGATAGCCCAAGCCAAGCAGCTTGGCAGTTTTGTCGAAGGCTTCGCCGGCGGCGTCGTCCAGCGTGTCGCCTAGCAGTTCGTAATCGCCGACGCCGGTTACCCGCATTAGTTGGGTGTGGCCGCCAGACACCAGCAGGGCGACAAATGGAAAAGCCGGCGGATTTTCTTCCAGCAATGGTGCCAATAGATGACCTTCTAGATGGTGCACACCAATGGCAGGGATGTTGAGGGTAAAAGCCAACGCTTCGGCGATGCTGGTGCCGACCAGCAGTGCGCCGGATAAGCCGGGCCCCTGAGTGTATGCAATGCCGTCGATCTCCGGCAGGGTTAGCCCGCTCTCATCCAGCGCATGCTGAATAAGCGGCAGCACCCGGCGTATATGGTCGCGTGAAGCGAGTTCGGGCACCACTCCGCCATACTCCGCGTGCATTTCAACCTGGGAATGCAGTGCATGGGCGAGTAGGCCGCGATTAATGTCATAGAGCGCGATGCCGGTTTCATCGCAGGAGGATTCAATGCCGAGAACTAACATAATGTGGGGGCAGATACTTGATATTGATTGATAAATTGCTGATAGGTCGCTAGAATAGCAGACCTTTTCGATAAGCCGAACCTGACTTGTCGATAAATACCTAATTTGATACTAAATTCTAATTTTATATTTAGCAAAGAGAGATTTATGTCCAGTGTACGTGTTAAGGAAAATGAGCCGTTTGACGTAGCTCTTCGCCGCTTCAAACGCATGATTGAGAAGACCGGCCTGTTGACCGACCTGCGCGCTCGTGAATTTTACGAGAAGCCCACATGGGAACGTAAACGTAAAGCTGCTGCTGCTGTCAAGCGCCACTATCGCCGTATTCGCAATCAGACACTCGCACCTAAGCTGTTTTAATTTTATTGCAGCTTGAGACGCCCCGGTGTCGTTAAAATCCCGCATTACTGAAGATATGAAAACCGCCATGCGCGCTAAAGATAGCGTGCGTCTTGGCGCAATTCGATTGCTACAGGCGGCTATCAAGCAGCGCGAAGTAGATGAGCGCATCGAACTCGACGACACACAAGTCATCGAAGCTATCGAAAAGATGCTCAAGCAGCGTCGCGATTCTATTTCGCAGTTTGAAGCCGCCAATCGTCAGGATCTGGTGGAAATAGAGAAATTCGAAGTGACTGTGTTGCAGACCTATCTGCCGCAAGCGCTGACAGAAGATGAAATAAAAGCTGTGCTGGAAAAGGTAGTGGCGGACACCGGCGCTTCTGGAATAAAGGACATGGGGAAGGTAATGGCTGCAATCAAGCCGTTGGTGGTGGGTCGTGCGGATATGGGCAAGATATCCGGGCTGATCAAAACCCGCCTTGGTGCATGAGCCTGTTCCGACTTGAATAAATAAGCAAAAACAAAGGAGCGATAAGCTCCTTTTTTTATTTTAGGCTATCATCTGGTAAGTCATGAATGGCTGAACGAGTGGGATGAAATGCAAGGCGCGCAGAGCGCAGAGCGCAGGGCGCGAGACGGTACAACAGGCACGGCGGGTGAATGAGCGCCGCGTAACGTAGCATTCGCTCTCATAGCCACATAGTCAGGGCTTACTCACACATGATTCCAGAAGCGTTTATCCAGGAACTGTTAAACCGCGTCGATATTGTCGATGTGGTTGACCGCAATGTACCGCTGAAGAAAGCCGGTGCGAATTACTCCGCCTGTTGCCCCTTCCACAACGAAAAGTCACCCTCCTTCACTGTCAGCCCGACCAAGCAGTTCTATCATTGCTTCGGTTGTGGAGCGCATGGCACCGTGATCAGTTTTCTGATGGAACATCAGGGCCTGAGTTTTGTCGAAGCAGTACACGAACTTGCAAAAACAGTGGGTTTGATTGTTCCGCAGGAAGCCAGAAGTGCTGATCGGCAAGAGCAAAGAGCCGTACCTGGATTGCAGGAAGTGTTGCAGCGGGCCTCCAATTATTACCGTACCCAGCTGAAAAAATCCGCCCGTGCGATTGAGTATTTGAAAGCGCGCGGACTGACCGGTGAAGTGGCTGCACGTTTTCAAATGGGGTATGCGCCAGCGGGCTGGCAAAACCTGGAAGCGGTTTTTGATAGTTATGAATCGAGCTCTGAATCGAATCATGGCCCGTCTGATATCTTGAAGACAGCGGGGTTGATAGTTGAGAACGAACAAGGGCGCAAATACGACCGTTTTCGTGATCGCATCATTTTTCCTATCCATGACCAGAAAGGCCAGGTGATTGGGTTTGGCGGCCGGATAATCAATCCGGAAGACACCCCCAAATATTACAATTCGCCGGAGACGCCCCTGTTTCAAAAAGGCCATGAGCTATATGGCTTATTTCTGGCGCGCCGCGCCATACGTGATGCGGGCCGGGTGCTGGTGGTTGAAGGATATATGGACGTGGTGGCACTGGCGCAATACGGTATTGAATACGCGGTAGCGGCATTGGGCACGGCAACGACCCCGATCCATATCACCAAGCTGATGCGGCAGACGGATGAGATTGTTTTCTGCTTTGATGGCGATGCCGCCGGGCTGAAAGCGGCTTGGCGCGCGGCTATGAATGCATTGCCGGTACTGACTGACAGTTTACGTCTGAGCTTTTTGTTTCTACCGCAGGAGCACGATCCCGATAGTTATGTGCGCGAGTTTGGCAAAGATGCATTTGAGGCAGCGATCAAGGGCGCATTGCCTTTATCGGCCTATATTATCCAGCATTTAAGTGAAGAGAATAACCTGCAGTCGCAAG
>CAZBSR010000173.1:0-3148 GCA_964494575.1 uncultured Methylophilaceae bacterium
CGGCACCTGAGACGCCAACTGCGATATATAGATCAGGAGCGACGACCACGCCGGTCTGCCCGACCTGGATCTCATTCGGGGCATAGCCGGCATCCACGGCCGCGCGCGTGGCACCCAATGCGGCACCGAGTTTGGCGGCAAGCGGAGACAGCGTCTGCTCGAACTTTTGCGCGCTGCCAAGCGACCTGCCGCCAGAGATGACCACATTGGCGGAAGTAAGCGCTGGTCGGTCTGAATGGTTATGGGTTTCGGCTAGCCAATGCGCTTTACCGAATGCAGGCGGTGCATCGAACTTCACTACTTCCGCATGCCCTGTGTTGCCCGCAGCTGAAAAACTGCTGCCATGTACAGTCAATACCTGGATAGGATCAGCGCTCTGCACTGTGGCGTGGATATTCCCGGCGTAGATAGAGCGCACGTAGGTATTTGCATTCTTGATTTCCAACACATCGGAGATCATGGCCACATCAAGCAAAGCCGCAGCGCGCGGCAAGACATTCCTGCTGAAAGAAGAATGCGCAGCGAGGATCACCTGATATTCATGCGCCAGCGCGACAACTATATTGGCTACATCTTCCGCCAAGGGGTGCTGGAGGTGCTCTGCGTCAACATGCACGATACGCTGCACGCCATTTAGAGCCGCCGCGCTATCCATCAACTCCTGTGAGCCACGTCCCACTACAAGCAGGGAAACTTCCCCAGCCCAGGATTGCGCAGCAGTCACGGCGCGATAAGCCGCAGGGTTCAGCTGTTGACCATCATGTTCAGCGAGTAAAAGGATTTTCATATTTGTATGCCTTCATTCTGGCGTAATTTCTCCAGCAACTCCTGTACGTTGCCGACCTTGATGCCGGGCTTGCGGACAGGAGGTTCATTTACCTGCAGCAGCGTCAGGCGCGGCGCATAGTCCACCCCCAGTTCGGCCGCATTGATGGTAGTTATCGGTTTCTTGCGCGCCATCATGAGGTTTGGCAATTTAACGAAGCGTGGGTCGTTAAGGCGCAGGTCGGCGGTAAGTACGGCAGGCAGGCTGAGACCCAGTGTTTCCGTACCGCCGTCGATTTCACGTGTCACTACCACAGTATTATTTTCAATGTTCAGCGCGGAAATGAAAGTGCCCTGCCCATAGCCCAGCAAGGCGGCAAGCATCTGCCCGGTTTGTGCATTATCTTCATCTATCGCCTGCTTGCCCAGGATGACGAGATCGGGCTGCTCTGACGCGACGACTGCCTGCAAAAGTTTGGCCACGCCCAAAGGCTGCAGGGTATTTTCTGTTTCTACCAGGATCGCGCGATCCGCGCCCATTGCCAGCGCATGCCGCAATACGTCCTGATTCGCAGATGTGCCGAGGGAAACGGCAACCACTTCAGTGGCTACGCCCTTCTCTTTCAGGCGCAAGGCTTCCTCCATGGCATTCTCGTCAAAGGGGTTCATACCCATCTTTGCTCCGCCAATATCCACGTCAGACCCATCCGCCTTGACGCGCACCTTGATGTTGTAATCAACTACGCGTTTTACCGCGACCAATACTTTCACTGCACACTCCTCAACAATTGCCCACTATTTTATAGATAGGTATAATATTTGTTAAATTGATTATTCAGATAATATGTACCTGAAAATTAGATATGCGATACAGCCTCAGACAATTTGAAATATTTGTTGCTATAAGCCGCAACGAAAGCGTGTCACGCGCCGCTGAGGAACTATCCCTCTCCCAGTCTGCAACCAGCGCAGCACTTGCTGACCTGGAGCGCCAGTTCGACCTCAAGCTTTTTGACCGGGTCGGAAAATCCCTGCGTATCAATGAAGCCGGCAGGCAGCTTTTACCGCGAGCCGTGGAACTGCTTGATCGTGCGGAGGAAATCGAAGCACAGCTGAACGGCCACGCCTCTTTCGGAGACATGAATATAGGGGCGACCCTGACCATCGGCAACTACCTGATCACCATACTGGTCGCCAAGTTTCTGCAGAAACATCCTGAAAGCCGCATCCAGTTACAAGTACATAACACCAGGACAATTATACAGCAGATAGCCAACCACGATGTTGACCTGGGGCTAATCGAAGGCGACTGCCATCATCCAGACATTGAGGTCGAGCCATGGATAGCCGATGAGCTTGTCGTCTTCTGCGCGCCTAGCCATCCACTGGCGCAAAAGAAGAAGATCAGCCGTGAAGACCTCATGGATGAACCATGGATACTGCGCGAAAAGGGTTCAGGCACGCGCGACACCTTCGACCGCGCCTTCCTGCCTCATCATTCCAAACTCAACATACGCCTGGAACTTGAACATACCGAAGCCATCAAGCGCGTGGTGGAGTCAGGCCTAGGCATAAGCTGTATCTCACGCCTGGCGCTCAAGGACGCTTTTCGTCGCGGCAGCCTGGTGCCACTGGAGACTCCGGATATTGACCTGAGCCGCTATTTCTACTTTCTCTGGCACAAACAGAAATACCAGACGGCCGGAATGCGCAGCTTCCTGGCGTTCTGCAAAGAAATGACTGCCGGCGTCGAGCGCAGCGACAAGGTCGATCTTCCACCCATTCCCTGAAAGAACATTGCTGAAAATTTACTGAGAGAACCACTATGCAACGCGATGTAATGAACTACGACATTCTGATTGTTGGCGCCGGCCCTGCCGGACTATCGGCAGCCATACGCCTTAAACAGCTCGCCCTGGATAGCGGGCGCGACCTGAGCGTATGCGTATTGGAGAAAGGCGCCGAAGTCGGTGCTCACATTGTTTCCGGCGCCGTCATTGACCCCATGGCGCTCAACGAGCTGCTACCGGACTGGCGCGACAAAGGCGCTCCGCTCCATACGCTCGTTAGCAGCGACGAGTTTATATTGATGAGCGAAAAAAAGTCCTTGTCGATCCCGCACTGGCTGATGCCGCCACTCATGAACAACGACGGCAATTATATTGCGAGCCTAGGCGACCTCTGCCGCTGGCTGGGTCAGCAGGCAGAAGACCTGGGAGTAGAGATCTATGCAGGTTTCGCCGCGCAGGAGCCGTTGCTCGACGAACAGCAGCGCTTGATCGGCGTGCTCACGGGCGACATGGGCAGGGATGCAGACGGCCAACCTACGGCGCAATTTACACCGGGCATCGAAATTCATGCTGCATATACGCTCATTGCCGAA
>CAZBSR010000174.1:0-3147 GCA_964494575.1 uncultured Methylophilaceae bacterium
CTTGTTGGCGATACCTACGGCAAAAGTCTTGATGGCTGTTACATACTGGCCAAGCTCGTCGTGCAGTTCGCGCGACAGGCTGCGGCGCTCATCCTCGATATGGCGCTGGATCAAATGCGTAAGCTGCCGATTCTCTTCCAGCTCACGCTCCGCCCCCAGAGACTCGGCCATGCGATTGAGGCTATGTGCGATGCGGCCGAATTCCGGCTGTTTGAATTCGGGCAGTCGTGCTGTCAGGTCACCCTGTTCCATGCGGTTGATCGCGCCAAGAATATCGCCTACCGGGCGCAACCAGCGGCCCAGCATCCAGTACACCATCCCATTCAGTACAAAGAAAAAGCTGAGGGCGATCCATATCAACTGGCGCGCTCCGCTCCACGCCTCACGGATCGCGCCGTCGGGGCTAGAACTTACGATTAATGTGCCATAGCGGATGCGCCGATGGACTAATTCGGTCTTGGGTTTCACCAGATCGATAAACCAATTCGGCGGCTGCACATCCGCCATGTAGGTTGAGGGCGGCGATTCATACAGTAGTTTGCCGCGATAGTCATATAAGACGATCTGGCTGCTGCGGACGTAACCGAGGGACTGCAAAAACCCTTTCAGCACCTCATGCGTGTAGCCCCACTCGGGATTCTGCACCGAGCTGACTATCACCGTATCCAGCAACTGTATCGTCACCCGCACCGCAGCTTCCACGCGCTCTCTGGTCGAGTTGCGCATATCATGGACCATCACCGAGCCCGCCGCCAGCATAAATACCAGCAGCAGCACGGTGATCAACACGTTAAGGCGGAATCGCAAACTCATTTACTTGGGCACTCAGGTAATTAGGCGGCTCGGATAATGCAAAGGATTGTGTAGCACAACCCCGAAACTGGGCAAGTGTAAAAATCATTAATCGCGTCACATGCGGCAAGCCGAGAGCCCGGCTTGGGATCAATCCGGGATAACGATAGTCTTGTAATCTTCCGGCGTTACCGGATATTCCAGTTTCAGCGCTTGCAGATGTTTCAGCAGTAAGCGTGAGATCAGCAGATTGCGATTGGTTTTGGAGTCTGCAGGCACTACATACCAAGGCGCATGTTCAGTCGAAGTCGCCTTCATCGCATTTTCGTAGGCGCGCATATATTGAGGCCAAAGCGCGCGTTCCTTCAGGTCGTTCGGATTGAATTTCCATGTCCTGGTCGCATCCTGCAGCCGCGCCTGCATGCGCTTTTTCTGCTCGACTTTCGAGATATGCAGGAAGCACTTGATGATAGTGGTGCCGGTTTCCGTCAGCAGTCTTTCAAACTCATTGATCTGCCTGTACCTGCGCTTGCACTCCGCATCATCGATCCAGTCGTGCACCTTGACGATCAGCACATCCTCATAATGACTGCGGTTAAAGATGACGACCTCTCCCGCGCGCGGCACCTGTGCATGCGCGCGCCACAGGTAATCATGGGCAAGCTCATCGCTGGTGGGCGTCTTGAATGAAGCCAGGCGTATGCCTAGCGGATCGCACTCGCTGAATACATGCCTGACGGTGCCATCCTTGCCGCTGGCATCCATGCCCTGCAAGATCAGTAGCACCTTGTGCTTGCCCTGCGCGTATAAAATATCCTGCAACGCGTTGATCCCGGTAGCCAGTTTTGCAAGATCAGCCGCATTCTCCAGCTTGCTGCCCGTGCGCTCGGATTTATCAGCGGTATTAAAATCGGATAAAGAGAATTTTGATCCCGGTTTTACGAGATACTTATCCAGATTGGATTTGACTGTTTTTGCCACAGGAGTCCTTTATCAGGATTGTTAACGTCTATCTCAATAGTATTCTGTTTGACGCAATATAAACAGCGGCCTGACGCTCTCCTCGACCTGATTTGCCCAAGCCGGGAGCACGCAGTTGATACCTATCATCAGATGCCCGGGTACCCCGGCCTTCAAGATGCCGTCAATAAAATTGATTAACCCCTCCAGCACCGGCAACACAACCAATAGCAGCACCGCCAGCATCCAATATCCATGCGCTTCCTGGGCATGCTTGTATTTGAACGAAGAGCCTCCATCTATTAGCCTGAGCGGTTTCAAGGTATAGTTCCGATTGTGTGAAGCTCAGCATCATCACAATAGTTCGGCATCCGGCTCTTTCTTCAAAAAACCTCGCCCCGTCATTCGGTCATTGGGCGCGAGTAAATTATTAACATCAGTGATATTTAAGGATTTATTGCAATGGAGAATCAACCACCTATTATCGTTTCTACTCTCGACCGAGCGCGATTGGAGCGCCTGCTGGAGTCAGAGGCGTATTGGCACCTTCCCGGTATCGAGGCACTGCAGAGCGAACTTGACCGGGCCACGGTTGTAGAGCCGACTGAAGTTCCGCCGGGGGTGGTCACCATGAATTCCACGGTGAGCTTCATTGACGATGCCACCGGCTCGCAATTCAAGCTCACGCTGGTTTACCCCGACGTGGGCGGCACTTCCGAAACGGTATCCATACTGGCGCCTATCGGCAGCGCACTGCTCGGGCTTTCTGTCGGCCAATCGATTTTCTGGCAGGTTCCCGGCGGCCGCAAGCTGCAGCTCAGGGTGCTGGAAGTTGTTCGCCAGCCCGAAGCCGAGGGGGATTTCCTGCGTTAATTACGCAGCCCGATTAATTGCGTAATGGACAAAGCTGATTAAATAGATGGCCATGTATAGCGCGAGCCATGTATAGCGAAGAGGATATTGCTTCAGCCATCAATGCGGGCGTCCTGACCGAGGACGCCGCCGCAGCTTTTCGTTTGCATGTCGCACAGCTAAAACGCACGCCTGCCGTGGATGAGGAGCATTTCCGCCTCGTCACCGGGTTCAACGACATATTCGTCGTTATCGCGTGCCTGCTATTGCTGACCTCGGTCTCGTGGATCGGCGCCACGCTGACGCCGTGGTTTGGCGCACTCGCGTCAGCCTTGGCTGCGTGGGCGCTGGCCGAATTCTTTATCCGCAAGCGGCGCATGGCCTTGCCGGCGATCGTGCTGTTATTGGCCTTCGTCGGCAATATTTTCTATAGCGGCCTGATCGGCCTAGATAAATCCATCATCGCCGCCAGCGGCCTCGCTGCAATAGGCGCATGGCTGCATTGGCTGCGCTTTAAAGTCCCCATCACCATGGCGGCCGGTG
>CAZBSR010000175.1:0-3136 GCA_964494575.1 uncultured Methylophilaceae bacterium
CCGGCGGCTTTGGAACGCAGGTAGGCACTCGGGGCATTCTCGCTCGCGCCCAGGGCACTCATATGCAGCAGTCGCCGCACACCATGATTGCGGCAGATTTGCGCCAGGCGCATCGGCAACTGCTCATGAACGGCTGCGAATGTTTTCTTGCGGTCTTCGTGCAGGATGCCGATAAGGTTGATGACGGCATCTGCACCGACGATCTCATCAGTCAGGGCGGTGTCGTCCATCACATCGCATTCAACCACTTTCACCTTGGGCAGCAATATCAGGTGCTTGCTGGCCTCGCGCCTGCGAGTGAGCACCTTGACGGCATAACCCGCCGCGCTCAGTTGATGAACTACAGAGCTGCCGACAAAACCCGAACCGCCCAACACACATACCTGCCTGATTCTCATACCTGACCCTATTCCGCTTCATCTTCGGCTAGCACCCCACCTGCGGCACTGCCACCAACCACCCCCATACGCTGCTTAAGCGTCTGTACTTTTGTGCCCAGGCGTTGCGCGTAGAAGTACGCATTCGCCATGACTTTCTTTACGTAATCGCGCGTCTCGCTAAACGGAATGCTTTCCGCATAGATCGCGCCTTCCAGATCCTGCTCAGCCGCCCAGCGTTTGGGCCGGCCAGGGCCAGCATTATAAGCCGCTGTTGCCATCACCGACTGGCCATCCATTTTATCCAAAGTGTAGCGCAGGTAATGCGTGCCGAACTGGATATTGGTATCGATCTCGTGGATCATGGTGGGCCGGAAATCGCCCAGGCCCAGGCGCTTGGCAATCCATTTGGCGGTAGCCGGCATGACCTGCATCAAGCCGGAGGCACCGACGCCCGATCTCGCATAACTGATAAAGCGGCTTTCCTGGCGGATCAACCCGTAGACCCATGCCTCATCCAGCCGGTTCTCCCTGGTGTAGCTCTGCATCATGTCGCGATAGGGCGTGGGATAACGCAAAGCGAAGTCATGGGTCAGCTTGGTCTTGTCCGCCGTGTTGATAGCGACATCGTACCAGTCCGAGCGAAATGCCACTTCTGCGGCCGCGATCAGTTGCTTGTCGTCAAAGTTATTGACGGCCCACGCCCACTCGAGCTTGGATTCACCACGCATGTCCAGGCGGTGCAGCTCCAGCGCGCGCTGAATGCCCGGCATGGCCATCATGGACTTTACCTCTTCATTCGTCGCCTTATAGTAGACGGGCTGTGCACTGATAACATCGCCCAGCTCATCCTGGGCCAGCAGCCCGTAATAATTTTGCTCGACGGACAATGGTGCCAGGATGGCATTGGCCGCAACGAGCTGCTGCTGTGCCTTCAGCGCCCGCGCCTTCCAGTAGCGCCAAGCGCCCTCATCCTGCTGCTCTGGCGGCATGGCGGCAATAGCCGACACCACTGCGTCCCACTTGCCTTCGCGTAGTGCGGCACGCACGCGCCAGGCCATCTGCTCCTTGTCCAGCGACGCATCATTCGCCCGCTCGAACCAGTCGAGTGCGCGCGGGTCATGTTTGCGTGCGCCATGCAGCGCGAACCGTCCCCAGAGGTAGTTGCGCTCCGCCGGCTCGAACGACGACTGGGATTTTTGCCACAGGCTTAAAGCGAGATCCGGCTGGGTACGCGCCACACGATCCAGGGCATACAGGTTGATCTCACGTCCATAACGGCTTTTAAGGGATACCTGCTTCTTTTGCAGCATAGCCTGCGGATTCTGGTAGGTGCGATCGACCAGCTTCAGGTTTGCCGTATCGAAATTCTTGATGCGTTTGGCGGTGCTCTTGGCCAGGCTGATCTTTCCTGCGGCCAGGGCCAGGCGGAAGCGCGCCCAGATATCCGCCTCCGTCAGCACATTGGCGCTGAACATGCTATCGAACAGGGCATCGCAATTTGCCGGCTGATCGACCGACGTCATCCACAGCGGCTTGGCTTGAGCGAGGGTCTCCATCATTTGCTGCGGAGTATCCATTAGTGCCTGGCCCGCAATGGCATAACACTTCACTGCGGTATCTTCCCGGCGAAAGTTGGGATACTCGGCAAAGAACGTCTGCCAATCCTGCTGCTTGGCGAGCTTTTTGAGCCACTCGCCGCGCACGCGATCGGCAAAAGGCAGGTCGTGATATTTATCGATGAAACTGCGAACGCTATCGTTATCAGCCTGGCTCAGGCGCAACAGCATGAGCCAGTAATCCGCATAAGGGGCGAGGATGTAATTCTGTTCCTGCAGCTCGCGGGTATAACCGGCAAGCGCGGCCTCATCCTGCTTCTTGTAGGCTTCGAGCGCCTGCGGAAGCAGCGTGTCGCCATTCTGCACTGCAATATTCAGCGCATTAGCCGGATTGCTCAGAAGCAATGACCAACCTAAAAATATCCACGCCAATTTCATTGCAACATCCTGTTTGTATGGATAGCTAAAAGTATCCGGGAAAGCCTGATGAAAAGGATAGCACACGCAGGCGGATTGGGCACGGCGCAGAGCCCCAGCGAATGCCCAGGTGGGCATCTAGAACAGGATAATGCGCCCCATGGCCATCAGCACGGCCGCGATAAACAGCAATACCAGCGTGAACTTGATCAGCTGCCAGGAAAAAGTCAGGTATCTTTTGTCGCCCGACAGGAAATAGACCGCGAGGGAAACGACTACCGAGATAAAACCAAGAATCAGTAACAGGCGGAATACAAGCATGGGCTAGGGCCTGTACTCGTCATGTGTGCTAGGCATAATGCAATACCGGCGGTATGGCGATCTCGCCGCGGAATGCATCGGGAGCTTCTTCCGTGTGCTCAAAAGTGGCGTATTCCCAGGCTTCGGCATCGGCCATCAATGCACGCAGCAGCTGGTTGTTCATCGCATGGCCCGATTTGTGCGCGGTAAAAGCGCCAATCAACGGATGGCCGAGCACATACAGGTCGCCAATCGCATCCAGCACCTTATGCTTGACGAACTCATCCTCGTAACGCAAGCCGTCGGTATTCAGGATGCGGTATTCGTCCAGCACGATGGCATTATCCAGGCTGCCGCCGCGCGCCAGGCCATTGGAGCGCAGATACTCCACCTCATGCATGAAACCGAAGGTGCGCGCACGGCTGACTTCCTTGATATACGAGTTATCGGCAAAATCGATCTTGACGTTCTGGCTGGAATGCT
>CAZBSR010000176.1:0-3094 GCA_964494575.1 uncultured Methylophilaceae bacterium
TAATCAGGCCTGCTTTTTTATTGCCAATACGCTAGCATTGCCGTATGGCTAATAAACCTCACAATCATGCTCATCATCACAGCCCGCAACATGGCCAACAGCATGGCCGCAAACATGTATTGCTGTGGCCGCTGCTTATTACGCTTGGCTTCGCCTTCATCGAAGCTGCCGGCGGCTGGTTTACTGGTTCACTGGCGCTATTGGGCGATGCCGGGCATATGTTTTCTGACTCCGTCGCGCTTGGCCTTGCCTGGCTCGGTGCCTGGATAGCAAGCAGGCCGGCGTCACATCGCTATAGCTTCGGGCTGATGCGTGCCGAAGTGATCGTCGCCTTGATGAATGGCTTGATCATGCTGGCTGTAGTGGCTTTTATCGTATACGAAGCCATTCAGCGGTTGTATGCCCCGCAAGCCGTGCTGGGCGGTGAGGTAATGCTGATCGCGCTGGTCGGCCTGGTAGTCAATGTCATTGTCGCAAGGCAGCTGCATCAACATCAGCACAACATCAATAACCGTGCCGCATTGCTGCATGTAATGGGTGATCTGCTCGGCTCTATCGCAGCGATAGCAGCAGGGGCTGTCATTTACTTTACCGGCTGGATGCCTATCGACCCTATTTTATCCATCTTCATCTCGGTGCTGATCCTGTTTGCTACCGTTAACCTGCTGCGCCAGGTGCTGGGTGTGCTGATGGAAAGCGTACCGCCGCATATAGAGATAGTGACGGTTTCGCAGGCGCTGACCGCATTGCCGCAGGTGCAGGAGGTGCATAGCGTGCACATATGGGCCCTGTCCTCAGAGGTCACGGCGCTTTCCGCGCATGTCGTCCTGGAAGATATGCAGGCCTGGCGCAAGGTGCTGGAAGATATGCGAGCGCTTTTGCATGAACGGTTTGCCATCGATCATGTGACATTACAGCCAGAAATTGCCAATAATCCCGATGATGGATGCTGGCTTACCAAAAAGGTCGATTGACCTGGCTGGGTCTTAGCTCGGCCTTCCTGCGAGCTGTGACAGTAGAGAATACAGTCGTTACAATAGCCTTATTCTTTCCCCAAAGATCCATGGCAAGCGATCACATTTTTATTCAAAGGAGAACACCATGCCTTACGTGAATCTCAAAATTGCAGGCAGCCTGACGCGCGAGCAAAAAGCCAAAATCGCAGAGGAAATCACCGATACCCTGCAGCGCATCGCCCATAAGCCCAAGTCATATACTTACATCACTTTCGATGAGGTTGAAATGGAAGACTGGGCAATCGCCGGGAAACTGCTGGACGATTAGCCGCTGATTTCGATGTTCGATCAACAATCTTTTTTAAAGACTCTTCCCAACTTGCCCGGCGTTTATCGCATGATCAACGCGCAGGACGAGGTGATTTATGTGGGCAAGGCGCGTGAGCTCAAGAAGCGCGTGGCGTCCTATTTCCAGAAAAACCTCGCATCGCCGCGCACGCGCATGATGGTGTCGAATATCGCAAGGATCGAGACGACGGTGACCGGCTCCGAAGCTGAAGCGCTGCTGCTGGAAAATAACCTGATCAAGAGCTTCATGCCGCGATACAACGTGCTTTTTCGCGACGACAAATCCTACCCGTATATTGCGCTCAGCGGCGATGCATTCCCGCGCATGTCGTTTCACCGGGGCACGCAGCGCAAAGGCAGCAGTTATTTTGGGCCTTTCCCCAATACAGTTGCAGTACGTGAAAGCATACAGCTGTTGCAGAAGGTCTTCCGGTTGCGCACCTGTGAGAATACGGTATTTTCCAACCGCTCCAGGCCATGCTTGCTATACCAGATAGAACGTTGTACCGCCCCTTGCGTGGGTTATATCTCGCCGGAGGAGTATGCCCGCGATGTGGGGCACGCCAGCATGTTCCTGCAAGGGCGCGAGCAGCAGGTGCTGGATGAACTTGGCCGCAAGATGACAGAGGCTGCCGAGAACCAGGCCTATGAAATGGCGGGAGTATACCGTGACCGCATGCAAAGTTTGCGGCAGGTGCAGGCCAGGCAGTTTGTGAGCGATTTCAGCGTGAGTGATGCCGACGTGATCGCCTGTATCGAACTGAATGGGCAATACTGCGTTAATCTGGTCATGATCCGTGGCGGCCGGCAATTGGGAGACAAAAGCTTTTTCCCGAAGAATGCGGATGAGGGCGATATGGCAGTCATATTGGAAGCCTTCCTTGAGCAGCATTATGTAGCCAAGGCCATGCCGCCCCTGATTATCGTCGGGCACGTAATCGAGACCGCGGCCATGGAAGAGGTCTTTACAGCCCAGGCCGGGCGCAAGGTGCGGATCAATATCAACCCTGTTGGCGATAAGCGGGTGTGGCTGAAAATGGCCCAGACCAATGCCGAGCTGGCCTTGCAGCAGCGTGTGGCCCAGCGTAGCAACCAGGAAGCGCGCCTGCTGGCTTTGCGTGAAGCGCTGGATCTGGGCGATAGTGTGGAGCGCATCGAATGTTTCGACATCAGCCATACGATGGGCGAGAATACCGTGGCGTCTTGCGTCGTGTTCGATAAGGGCGATATGCAGAATTCGGAATATCGTCGTTACAACATTGCCGGTATTACGCCGGGCGATGATTATGCAGCGATGAGGGATGTCCTGACGCGGCGCTACAAGAAAGTGGCGGCAGGCGAGGGCAAGTTGCCCGATGTCGTATTCATTGACGGTGGCAAGGGCCAGTTGGGCATCGCGGTCGAGGTGATGCGCGAAGTCGGCCTGGCAGATATCGTGTTGATTGGTATTGCCAAAGGTGAAGAGCGCAGGCCGGGGTTGGAGCAGATGTTTTTTGCAGATCGCGATACGCCGGTGGGCTTGAAAAAAGACAATCCGGGCCTGCACTTGTTGCAGCAGATACGGGATGAAGCGCACCGCTTTGCCATCACTGGCCACAGGGCGCGGCGCGGCAAGGCGCGCATGCATTCATCACTGGAAGATATCGGCGGCATTGGCGCCAAGCGGCGCCAGAAGCTGCTTACTAGATTTGGCGGCCTGGATGGCGTCAAGAATGCCAGTATTGATGAACTGGCCAAAGTGGAAGGCATCAGCCCGGTGCTGGCCGAGAAGATTTATCAGGAGCTACATT
>CAZBSR010000177.1:0-3062 GCA_964494575.1 uncultured Methylophilaceae bacterium
CGTTGGATGAGCCCATGGCGAATTCATCCATATTGGTTTTGCCCAGATTCACCGCACCCACAGCATCGAAGCGCTCAATCACGCCTGCATCATAGGGAGCGGTAAAATTTGCCAGCATTTTCGAGCCACAGGTTGTCCTCCAGCCTTTGGCACAGAAAATATCCTTCTGGGCGATCGGGATACCGGTAAGCGGAGTCGCCTTACCCTGGCTGATACGCCGGTCAGCGACGGCCGCCTGGGCCAGCGTTTTTTCATTATCCAGCGTTACGAATGCATTGATATCAGGATTGTGCTGCGCGATACGTTTGAGGAATTCACCCGTCAGCTCGACGCTGGAAATCTCTTTGCCGGCGAGCATGGCTGCCAGTTGTTTGAGGCTGCTGTTGATCATAGGAGGTTATTCGATTACTTTGGGGACGAGGTACAAACCGTGCTCAACTGCGGGCTCGGCAGAGCCGTTGCCGATGACCGGCGCTATAGACTGGAACAATTCACGCTGATTACTCTCAGATACGATATCTGCACGCAGGCGCTGCGTAACATCCTGTGAATGGGACATGGGCGTGATTCCGCTAGTGTCCACGGCCTGCATCTGCTCAATGAGGCCCAGAATGCCAGAAAGCTTTTGTAAATAGGCGCTTGCCTCTGCATCGCTGACTTCGATACGCGCCAGATGTGCGATGCGTTTTACATCCGTGAGACTAAGAGACATTTATCTATCCGAATCTTAAAATTTTATGCGATATCGGTTATTATACCTTGATTTAAAGCACTTCTTAACTCACGGAATTTTGCCTCAAGACATCATGCGTGATAATTTTTAACGGGGCGCAAATAATGGAAAACCAATGTTCGGTATTTTAAATAGCTATTTCTCCAACGACCTTGCCATCGATCTTGGCACCGCCAATACACTGATTTATGTGCGCGGCAAAGGCATCGTACTTGATGAGCCTTCAGTAGTTGCGATTCGCCAGGAAGGTGGGCCGGCCGGCAAAAAAACCATCCTCGCCGTTGGCTTGGAAGCCAAGCGCATGCTTGGCCGTGCACCCTCTAACATCACCGCCATCCGCCCCATGAAAGACGGCGTGATCGCCGACTTTACGGTCACAGAGCAGATGCTCAAATATTTCATCCGCCGCATCCACGAATCACGCATGTTCTCGCCTAACCCACGCATCATCATTTGTGTACCGGTAGGATCCACACAGGTTGAGCGTCGTGCAATCCGCGAATCAGCCATTGGCGCAGGCGCCAGGCAGGTATATTTGATCGAGGAACCGATGGCTGCCGCTATTGGTGCCGATATGCCAGTTGCAGAAGCCACAGGCTCCATGGTGGTGGACATCGGCGGCGGTACAACCGAAGTTGGCGTTATCTCACTTGGCGGTATTGTGTACGCCAAGTCCGAAAGAGTCGGCGGCGACAAATTCGACCAGGCGATTATTGATTACATACGCCGCAATTACGGCATGCAAATCTCCGAACCGACTGCCGAACTGATCAAGAAGAAGATCGGCTCTGCTTTCCCCGGCTCTGAAGTGCTGGAAATGGAAGTGACCGGGCGCAATCTGGCCGAGGGCCTGCCGCGAAAATTCACCATCTCCAGCAATGAAATCCTGGAAGCATTGACCGAACCCCTGAATTCCATTGTCAGCGCTGTAAAATCCGCGCTGGAGCAAACACCGCCCGAACTGGGTGCGGATATTGCCGAAAAAGGCATGGTACTCACCGGCGGTGGCGCTCTGCTACGCGATCTGGACCGGCTGCTGGTGGAAGAAACAGGCCTGCCTGTGATCGTGGCGGAAGACCCACTGACTTGTGTAGCGCGTGGCTGTGGCCGCGCACTCGAAGAAATGGATAAGCTTGGCAATGTATTTGCCAACGAATAAGCCAGCCCCGCAAATATTGCAGCAAACTTTTTCCGTCAGCGTTTTACAATTAACTTTTAAAGGCCGCCAGAAGCGGCCTGTTTTTTCGACATAAGGCTAAACGCAACTACCGCGCGCCATGGAACATCAAACGCCAGCCTTCTTCGTCCGCGGTCCCAGCCCTTTTGCCCGGCTGGTCTTTTTCGCCGCCCTTTCCCTGGCTTTAATGGCCACTGATGCCCGCCTGCACTACCTGGTGGAAGTGCGTCAGGGCTTTATCGCCCTATTGCATCCGCTGCAGATGATTGCCAACACTCCGTCCAATCTGTATTCCGCAGCGCGTGAATATCTGGTCACCCAAAAAACCCTGGTTGATCAGAATCGCCAGCTGGCACATCAATCCCTGGAGCAGGACGTGACACTGCAACGCTTCAAATTGCTGGAGGCAGAAAACGAAAACCTGCGGCAATTATTAGGCGCTGCGCAATCCGCATCGCAACCAGCCATATTGGGTGAAGTGCTGCATATGGGGCGGGACCCTTTTAACCACAAAATCATAGTGAACGTGGGGATCAGGCAGGGTGTGGTGTCCGGGCAGGCTGTAGTGGATGCCGCCGGGGTGATTGGCCAGGTCACGCGCGTTTACCCCTTCACCAGCGAAGTGACCCTGATTACCGACAAGGAGCTGGCAATACCCATACAGATAGAGCGCAATGGCTTGCGGGCCATCGCTTTTGGTCATGGCCGCGACACCACCCTGGATGTGCCCTATCTGCCAGCCAATGTGGATATCCGTAAAGGTGACAAACTGGTCACCTCGGGTATCGATGGCGTCTACCCCACCGGGCTGGCCGTTGCAGAGGTGACCCGTATCGATCGTAACCCCGACTCACCGTTTGCACATATCACTTGCAGGCCCATTGCCGGCATTGAAAATAACCGGCAGATACTCCTGATTGGTATTCCCAAAGCTGAATCGCCGACCGGAAAAGTAATCAATGCGCCTAAAAACAAAAGCGTAGAACCAAAAACCCCCGCCACACGAGTACCGGAAAATGCAAGCCACTAGCCTGAAAGCCGTTTATTTTTCGCTGCTGCTGGCATTGTTATGCCAGCTATTGCCCTGGACAGGTATAGCACTCGAATGGCGGCCGGATTTCATCCTGCTGGTGGTGCTTTACTGGATTTTGC
>CAZBSR010000178.1:0-3037 GCA_964494575.1 uncultured Methylophilaceae bacterium
CGCTGGCGCGTTACATCATTGACGAAGTGCAGGATGTTTATCGTCTGCAAGGCGTGAAGATCAATGACAAGCACATCGAAGTCATCGTACGTCAAATGCTGCGTCGCGTCCGCATTACCGATGCGGGCGATACTACCTTCATCATGGGTGAGCAGGTTGAGCGTGCGGATGTGCTGCGTGAGAATGAGCGCGTGGTTGCATTGGACAAGCGTCCTTCCAGTTATGAGTTTGTGCTGCTGGGTATTACCAAGGCCTCGCTGTCTACCGATTCATTCATTTCTGCGGCTTCCTTCCAGGAAACTACGCGGGTACTCACTGAAGCCGCTATCTTGGGCAAACGTGATGAACTGCGCGGCCTGAAAGAAAACGTGATTGTGGGCCGCCTGATTCCAGCTGGAACAGGTCTCGCATATCACGAAACGCGCAAGCGTCAGGCTGCTGGAGTTGATGCTGCACCTGCGACGATTGCAGAGGCGGCAGAAGAGTTGCCGACAGAGGAAGCATTGGCGCAAGCAGCTGAAACTGGGCAAAGTGCTGAGCTTGCTCAGCAACACTTGTCTTGACAATGAGCTGAACGCTAAATAGAATGCTACGTTTTCCGGGATGGCGTAGTTTCGCCGTCCCGTTATTTTTAGGAAGCTGTAATTAAATTAAAGGCCTATAGGCAATGCCAACCATTAATCAATTAGTGCGCAAACCGCGTCAAAAAGTGGTCACCAAAAGCAAGGTGCCAGCGCTGGAAAGCTGCCCACAAAAGCGCGGTGTATGTACCCGTGTTTATACCACTACACCAAAGAAGCCGAACTCAGCACTGCGTAAGGTTGCCAAGGTGCGCCTGACCAATGGCTATGAAGTAATTAGCTATATCGGCGGCGAAGGCCACAACCTGCAGGAGCACAGTGTTGTGCTGTTGCGCGGCGGTCGTGTCAAGGATTTACCGGGCGTACGTTACCACATGGTCCGCGGTAGCCTCGATACTGCTGGCGTGAAAGATCGTAAGCAGTCACGCTCCAAATACGGCGCCAAGCGTCCCAAGGCTGCTTAATTCAAGCCAGCTTAATAGTTAAGGAATAGAACCATGCCAAGACGTAGAGAAGTTCCCAAGCGCAATATCCTTCCCGATCCGAAGTTCGGAAGCCAGGAAGTTTCCAAGTTCGTTAACGTGCTGATGACTGGCGGCAAAAAGTCAGTGGCCGAGCGGATTTTGTACGGTGCGTTTGATCAAATTACCACCAAGAGCGGCAAAGATGCGCTGGAGGTCTTTACTCTGGCTATTACCAATCTGCGCCCGATGGTTGAAGTAAAGAGCCGCCGTGTAGGTGGTGCTAACTATCAGGTGCCTGTTGAAGTGCGGCCTACCCGCCGTAGCGCCTTGGCTATGCGTTGGCTGCGTGACGCAGCGCGCAAGCGTGGTGAAAAGTCCATGGGCCTGCGTCTGGCAGCTGAGCTGGTTGAAGCCTCCGAAGGTCGTGGCTCTGCTATGAAGAAGCGTGAAGAAGTGCATCGCATGGCTGAAGCCAATAAAGCATTCTCGCATTTCCGTTTCTAAATCGTATTATCCAGAATATAAGTTAGGTAATTACCGTGGCTCGCAAAACCCCTATCCAGCGTTACCGCAATATCGGCATCAGTGCACACATTGACGCCGGCAAGACTACAACATCAGAACGTATCCTTTTCTATACGGGTGTAACCCACAAGATTGGTGAAGTTCATGATGGTGCGGCAACGACTGACTGGATGGAGCAGGAGCAGGAACGCGGCATCACGATTACATCCTCAGCAGTCACCTGTTTCTGGAAGGGGATGGATTTCTCTCGCCCAGAGCATCGTATCAATATTATCGACACTCCCGGGCACGTGGATTTCACCATTGAAGTAGAGCGCTCCATGCGTGTGCTGGATGGTGCCTGCATGGTGTACTGTGCTGTAGGTGGCGTACAGCCGCAATCTGAAACGGTGTGGCGTCAGGCCAACAAGCATAAGGTGCCTAGACTGGCCTTCGTGAACAAGATGGACCGTACCGGCGCCAACTTCTTCAAGGTTGTCGAGCAGATGAAGACGCGCCTGAAGGCTAACCCAGTGCCTGTGGTTATCCCAATTGGTGCGGAAGACGGCTTCGTTGGTGTTGTCGATCTGATCAAGATGAAGGCGATTATCTGGGATGAAGCTTCCCAGGGTATGAAGTTTGAATATCAGGAAATTCCTGCAGATTTGGTGGACGTCGCCAATGAGTGGCGCGAGAAGATGATCGAGTCTGCTGCAGAAGCTTCCGAAGAGCTGATGAATAAGTATCTAGAGGGCGGCAATTTGTCCGAAGCGGACATTATTGAGGGCTTGCGTATACGCACTATCGCTACCGAGATCCAGCCTATGCTTTGCGGCTCGGCCTTTAAAAACAAAGGCGTGCAACGGATGTTGGATGCTGTGCTCGACTTCTTGCCTTCTCCAGCTGACATCCCTGATGTAAAGGGTGAGACAGAATCCGGCGAGCCAATCACGCGTAGGGCAGACGATGAAGAAAGTTTTTCTGCGCTGGCGTTTAAGTTGATGACGGACCCTTTTGTGGGCCAGCTTACCTTCGTGCGCGTTTATTCTGGCGTGCTGAAGAAAGGTGACTCTGTGTACAACTCGGTCAGTGAGCGCAAGGAGCGGATTGGTCGTATCGTGCAGATGAGCGCGAATGATCGTGTGGAAATTGATGAAATCCGTGCGGGCGATATCGCTGCCTGTATTGGCCTCAAGGATGTAACTACTGGCGAGACTCTGTGCGCGCTCGACAAGCCGATAATACTTGAGCGTATGGTGTTCCCGGAACCGGTTATTCACGTTGCGGTTGAGCCGAAAACCAAGGCTGACCAGGAAAAGATGGGTATCGCGCTGGGCCGTTTGGCTCAGGAAGATCCATCGTTCCGTGTGCGCTCTGACGAAGAGTCCGGACAAACCATCATTTCAGGTATGGGTGAGTTGCACCTTGAGATCATTGTGGATCGCATGAAGCGCGAGTTCAACGTTGAAGCCAACGTTGGCGCGCCGC
>CAZBSR010000179.1:0-3029 GCA_964494575.1 uncultured Methylophilaceae bacterium
ATCAAGACCTACCTGTTTTCACCGATCACAGTCGCTATCGCACTTATTGTCGGCGGTTTTGCCATCCTGGCCATTGAGCGTTATGCGCCCAAACAGGATACCCCTACCGTGGACGACATGGACTGGAAACATGCGCTTAAGATAGGCTGCGCGCAAGCATTGGCGCTGGTTCCAGGCGTATCGCGCGCGGGTGCGACCATATTGGGAGGCATGGTGTTTGGCTTGTCCCGGCAAGCTGCTACCGAATTCTCTTTCTTCCTGGCGATCCCCATCATGTTTGCCGCTACCGGTTACGACCTGATGAATAGTTGGAGCCTGCTGGCATGGGAAGATCTACCGATGTTTGCCGTCGGGTTCATCACGGCATTCGTTTCAGCGCTGTTAGCGGTAAAAATATTGCTGCGTTACGTGGCACATCATGACTTCCGGGCATTTGCCTGGTATCGCATCGTATTCGGCCTGATCGTGCTGGTTTATTTCTGGAAATTTGCATGAGTGACTACGACGATCTGGTCATTACCTTAAAACGGTTTGCCGAAGACTCGAAAACTCAGCCCCTGCCTCTGGGCAAAGCCCTGGATACGCTGGACCAGGCGGCTTACGCGCTGATCGCGCTTATCCTTGTGCTGCCGTTTCTGCAGCCCTTTCCATTAGGCCCTTTGACTGTATTGGGCGGTATTACCTTTGCCGCCTTGGGATGGCAAATGTGGCGAGGCCACGAGTCGCCGGTGTTGCCGCAGAAAATCCGCAATGTTGAAATGAGCGACAAGACTTGGGGCACCTTGGTCAAGGTATGCCTGAAAGTGGTGGGTTTTTGCCGGCTGTTCACCAAGCCGCGTTATATGCACCTGGTGACGGGGCGGCAAGGCCAGAAGACCGGCGGTATTGTCCTGATGTCGGCCGGGGTACTTATGGCGATCCCGTTTGGCGTGCTGCCTTTTAACAATATGCTGCCGGGGTTGGCTATCCTGTTCTTCTGTATCGGCGAGCTGGAAGATGATGGCCTGATGGTGATTATTGCGTTTGGCTGGCTGATCTTTACCGTTATTTATTTCGCACTATTCTTTTTTGGGCTTTATTATTTGGGGAATGAGGTTTTTAATTACTTCAAGTTCGGTACATAAAACTTTATTACCTGAGGCTGAACTGCGTAAACTGAACTGATAGCGAATATCATTTAATTCTGATTTTTGGACGAGAGTTGCCATGAAAAAATATTTGAAATATTCCTTATTCGGGCTTGGCGGTTTAGTCGCATTAGTACTCATTATATTTGCCGTCGTCGCTGCTACATTCAACCCCAACGATTACAAGCCGCTCATCGTCAAGCTCGTGCAGGATAAAAAGCAGCGCACCCTGAATATCGAGGGTGATATCAAGCTGGCCTTCTGGCCTAAGATAGGCGCCAACCTTGGTAAGATCAGTCTGTCGGAACATAAAGGCGATAAGGAATTCGCCGCAGTAGACGGCCTGAAAGTTTCACTGGCCCTGTTGCCTTTGCTTAAAAAAGAGCTGGTGGTCGATACGGTTTATGTCGATGGCGCCCGTGCCAACATTGTGCGTTTCAAGGACGGCACGACCAACTTTGACGATCTGCTGAGCAAGGATGAGGAAGAGTCCGAACAGATCAAGTTCGATATTGATGGCGTCAACGTTACCAACTCGTCGGTTACCTTTACCGATGAACAGGCCGATGCAAAATACAGCCTGAGCAAACTGAACCTCAAGACCGGCCATCTCGCACTGGCTCAGCCCTTTGATCTGGAGACTGATTTCACGGTGGCTGCGAGCAAGCCCAAGGTAAGCGCTGCAGTCACGGCCAAAGGCAATTTTATGGCCGACCCGGAACAGAAGCATTTTGTGGTTAAAGGCCTGGATGCCAGTGTAAAGGGCGATCTGGCTGATATTTCGGATGCTGACATCAAGATGTCGGGCGATATCGATGCCAAGCCGGAAACCATGGAGTTTCTGGTAGAAAGCCTCAAGCTTGCCGCGTCGGGCAAGAAAGACGGTGCAAAACTATCTGCAGAGCTGGAAGCGCCCAAACTGGTCGTGGAGAAAGACGTGGTGCTGGGCAAGGAAGCCCATGTCAAGCTTAGCCAGGAAAAGGGCAGTGATACCCTCAAAGCCACGCTGGTGTTGGCGGATATCAAGGGCTCTCCTAAGCAGTTGCAAAGCAGCGGCATCACGGGCGACATTTCAGCCAAACAGGGTGCGCGCACTGTGGAGGGCAAATTTTCTTCACCTTTCAGCGGCAACCTGGAGGCCCTGATATTTGATCTGCCCAAGCTGGCAGGCAACCTGGATATCAAGGACTCGGCTATCCCCAATGGCAAGGCTAAAGTGGGGTTCAATCTCAAGGCTCATGCCGACATCAAGCAGGAGCAGGCCAGCAGTACTTTCAATCTTGATATCGACAATACCCGGCTGGATGGCGATGTGGCTGTAGCCGGGTTTTTAAAGCCGCATATCAAATTCAACCTGAATGGCGATCAACTGGACCTGAACAAGCTATTGGGCAACAAACCGGCTGCCGCCGAAAGCAAGTCCGCAGCAGCAGGCGCCGACAAGCCTGCTGATTTGTCGGCGCTGAAGGCATTGCTGCTGGACGGCAAAGTGAATATCGGCAGCGTCATCTATGAAAAATACCGGCTTACGGGTCTGAACCTGGGCATAAAAGCCGATGGCGAGCAGCTTAAAATCAGTCCATTTGCGGTCAAGTTCGATGATTCCAGCATCAAGGGCGCATTCGGCATCAGCCGCTTTGCCGATCCTATCTATAGTTTTGATGTGGATATAGACAAGCTGGATGCTGACCGTTATATCACCAAATCAGAGGCCAAGCCTGCACCAACCAGCACCCCGGCCAAATCGGATCCGGATGCGCCGATAGACCTGAGCGCTTTGAAAAAACTCAACGCCAACGGCGAGCTGCGCATAGGCTGGCTCAAGTTGGCAAATGTGAAAAGCACGAATGTACGTATCAAGCTGACGGCAGACAAAGGCGTGGCGCAGCTGTCCCCTTTTTC
>CAZBSR010000180.1:0-3026 GCA_964494575.1 uncultured Methylophilaceae bacterium
CAGGCTAAAGGCTATAGATTACGATTGCAATAACATCCCCGACGCCGCTATGACACTTGCAATCGCTGCACTTTTTGCCGAGGGCACGACTACTCTGAGGAATATCGCCAGCTGGCGCGTAAAGGAGACCGACCGTATCGCCGCCATGGCGACCGAATTGCGCAAGGTGGGCGCCACGGTTGTAGAAGGTGCGGATTACATTAAAATCACCCCGCCTGCCAAGCTCACACCGGATGCGGTGATTGACACTTATGACGACCACCGCATGGCGATGTGCTTCTCACTGGTGTCATTAGGCGGTATCCCGATAACGATCAATGACCCCGGCTGCGTTGCAAAAACCTTTCCGGACTATTTTGAACGCTTTGCCGGGGTTGTCCGTCAGTGAGCATGAAAAAACCTGAATGCGATGGGCTCGCCCCGCTCTATTTTCTGCCATATTTTTTCATGGAAAAAATATGCAACAGTATTGCAGAGCGGCTCGACCACAGCGATCGCTCCGCCCACAGCCACACTGCCGGTCATTGCATATCCGACAGTGAACGCCACGGAAAAGTGGACGGCAGCAAAACTAAGCGTCTTAGCCATTTCAGTTCCTTTCATAATTGGTTGATGACATCATCGCCCATCCATAACGATTAATCAAATTGATTATCATTAACGTTACGATAGATAAGACTAATCAATGACAGCCGCTAGGAATTCAACATCTAACGCGCCGGTCATTGCTATAGATGGCCCTTCGGCTTCCGGCAAAGGTACCGTGGCGCAATTGCTGGCCGGAAAACTTGGATACCATTATCTCGACACCGGGGCGCTCTATCGCTTGGTGGCGCTGGCGGGATTGAACCAAGGCATTTCCTGGCAAGACGAACCGGCACTGGCCGCGATGACCAGTCATCTGGATATTCAATTCAAGAGTGGCAAGATTCTGCTAGACGGCGTCGATGTCACGGAAGCCCTTCGCACGGAAGAAATGAGCCGCGGGGCTTCCGAAGTTGCAGTCCATCCCGCTGTACGACGCAGCCTGCTTGCTCTACAGCATAGTTTTCGCAAAACGCCCGGACTGGTAGCGGATGGGCGGGATATGGCGACTGTGGTTTTCCCGGATGCAGCGACCAAGATTTTTTTGACAGCGAGCGCCGAAATTCGCGCGGAACGTCGCTATAAGCAGTTGATAGGCCAAGGAATTCATGCTAACCTTCTGGATATATTGCAAGATTTGCAAAAACGCGACTCCAGGGACCAGCAAAGATCAATCGCCCCTTTGCAGCAAAGTGCAGACGCCGAATTGCTGGAAACCAGCCAATTAAGTATAGAGCAAAGCGTTGAACGAGCTCTTGAAATAATTGCAGAAAAATCGGGGAAAACTGGGTAAGCACGACCGCCCAGGCAGTTCCAGATCAAGTATCAAGTTAAGCACGATCAGCAAGTACTACCAAGTAACATCGAGTGCCGCGAATCCCACCGATTCATGGCTTTTTTAAATTTTCCCCGCTGCACGGCGGGATTTAATTAGGTAATCTTTTTAATGGCTAAAGCTTCCCCTACTACCACCTCATCCTCTAACGAAAGCTTTGCAGCGCTGTTCGAGGAAAGCCTGGCGCGCCAGGAAATGCGTTCCGGTGAAGTAATCACCGCAGAAGTAGTTTCAGTTGATTCCGACTTCATCATTGTTAATGCCGGCCTCAAGTCCGAAAGTATTATTGCCACCAGCGAGTTCCTGAATGACCGCGGTGAGCTCGAAGTCGCCGTCGGCGATTTCGTCAAGGTTTGCATTGAATCCCTGGAAGACGGTTATGGCTCGACCAAACTGTCACGCGAGAAGGCGAAACGCCTGGCTTCATGGCTGGATCTGGAAGAAGCCATGAACGAAGGCCGCATTATTAAGGGCATGGTCAATGGCCGCGTCAAGGGTGGCCTGACTGTCATGGTAAACGGCATTCGTGCCTTCCTGCCGGGCTCGCTGGTTGACCTGCGCCCGGTCAAGGACACTACCCCGTTTGAAAACAAGGAATGGGATTTCAAGGTTATCAAGCTGGACCGCAAGCGCAACAACGTGGTTGTTTCACGCCGTGCCGTGCTGGAAGACAGCATGGGTGCCGATCGTGAAGCCATGCTGGGTTCACTGAAAGAAGGTGCTGTGGTCAAGGGCATCGTCAAGAACATCACTGACTATGGCGCGTTCGTTGACCTGGGCGGCATCGACGGCCTGTTGCACATCACCGACCTGGCTTGGCGCCGTGTCAAGCATCCATCCGAGGTGCTGACTGTTGGTGAAGAAGTTGAAGCCAAGATCCTGAAGTTCGACCAAGAAAAAAACCGTGTCTCACTGGGCATCAAGCAACTGGGCGATGACCCATGGGTTGCACTGACCCGCCGCTATCCAGTCAGCACACGCCTGTTCGGCAAGGTAACTAACCTGACCGACTACGGTGCATTCGTGGAAATCGAGCCGGGTATTGAAGGCCTGGTACACGTTTCAGAAATGGACTGGACCAACAAGAACGTTCACCCTGCCAAGATCGCCCAATTAGGTGACGAAGTTGAAGTCATGATCCTTGAGATCGACGAAGACCGTCGCCGCCTGTCACTGGGCATGAAGCAATGCCAATCCAATCCTTGGGATGATTTTGCAGTCAGCCATAAAAAGGGTGATAAGGTCAGCGGCCAAATCAAGTCAATCACCGATTTCGGCGTATTCATCGGCTTGCCAGGTGGTATCGACGGCCTGATCCACTTGTCCGATTTATCCTGGACACAAACCGGTGAAGAAGCGATCCGCAACTTCAAGAAGGGCGACGAAGTCAGCGCTCTGGTACTCAGCATTGATGTCGAAAAAGAGCGTATCTCGCTTGGCGTCAAACAGCTCGAGAGCGACCCTTCCGGCGCGTCTGAAAAGGAAGCAGCTCCAAAAGCTGGTGCCAAGGCCAAGCCTAAAAAGGCGGCTTCGGATCTACCTGCCAATGACGCAGCTTCTGCTGGCACCACCAATCTTGGCGCACTGTTAAAAGCCAAACTTGACA
>CAZBSR010000181.1:0-3025 GCA_964494575.1 uncultured Methylophilaceae bacterium
GCGACCGTATTTGCCTATCATGTGCAGGATCCTGAGCGTTATGGCGTGGTGGCCTTCGATGCCAACGGTAAAGCCAGCAGTATCGAAGAAAAGCCAGTCAACCCCCGAAGTAGCTATGCGGTTACCGGATTGTACTTTTATGACAATCAAGTGATTGATATCGCCAAGTCGGTCAAACCCAGTGCACGTGGCGAACTTGAAATTACCGCGGTTAATGAAATTTATCTGAAGCAGGGGCAGCTCAATGTGCAAATATTGAAGCGTGGCTATGCCTGGCTGGATACTGGCACACATGAGAGCTTGCTGGAGGCGAGTCAGTTCATTGCTACGCTGGAGCATAGGCAAGGCCTAAAAATCGCCTGCCCGGAAGAGATCGCCTGGCGCAATGGGTTTATCAGCACGGGGCAGTTTGAAAAGCTTGCGCAGCCCCTGATCAAGAACGGTTATGGAAAATATATGCTGCGCCTGCTACAGATCGAGTCGTAAAACATGAATGTAATCAAGACCTCTATCCCTGACGTGCTTATTATCGAGCCAAAAGTATTTGGCGACAGTCGCGGTTTTTTTTATGAAAGCTTCAATCAACAGGCTTTTAATAAAGCCATTGGACTGGATGTAAATTTTGTGCAGGATAACCATTCACGCTCTGCCAAGGGCGTACTTCGTGGTCTACATTATCAAATCAAGCAGCCACAGGGAAAATTGGTGCGCGTAACGAGCGGGGCGGTATTTGATGTAGCGGTAGATATACGTAAATCTTCGCCCACGTTCGGTAGGTGGGTCAGTGCTGAATTATCAGAAGAAAATCATCGTCAAATGTGGATTCCTGTTGGATTTGCTCATGGTTTTCTGGTGCTTTCGGATAGCGCAGACTTTCTTTACAAAACTACCGATTATTACGCTCCAGAATCCGAGCGCTGTATCTTGTGGAATGATCCTGATATGGATATATGCTGGCCTCTGGAAAATGATCCTCAGCTTTCGGTAAAAGATATGGCAGGGTTGTTGCTAGGCCGAGCCGAGGTTTTTCCTTAGGCATTAATTGACGTTGGTTTCCGCTTGCATAAAAGAAAGTATTGTTGATACACTGCGTTCATCAATTGAACGCAGGAAACAGGCTTGTTAACTGACGAGTACCGCTACAAGATACTGAAGATGCTAGAAAGCAATCCAGCCATCAGTCAGCGCGAACTGGCGGAGCAGCTTGGCATCAGCTTGGGCAAGGTGAATTTCTGTCTAAAGGCCTTGGTCAATGTAGGCCTGCTTAAAGTCACTAATTTCCGCAATAACAAAAATAAGCTGGCTTATATGTATCTACTCACACCGAGCGGTATTGAAGAAAAAACCCTGATTACAATACGTTTCCTTAAGCACAAGCTCCAAGAATATGAATTATTACAGCGCGAGATTGAGGAGTTGCAATCCGAATCAACGAATTTGAAGTTAGAAGTGCCAAATGAGTAATGTTTTCTGGCAGACAAGTAAAGTAGTTAAGGCGAAGCGAGCTGAATTAAAAAAACAGACACCTTTTGTCATTTGGATAACCGGACTTTCTGGATCCGGCAAATCTACACTAGCGAATATCATCGATGCCTATCTTTATGAACATGGTTTTCATTCCTATCTTCTAGATGGAGACAATGTCAGGTATGGCCTGAACAAAGATCTAGGATTCGATTCCGAGTCGCGCGTGGAGAATATTCGTCGTACAGCTGAAGTGGCCAAGTTAATGGTAGACGCTGGTCTGATTGTTGTAGCCGCCTTTATTTCACCATACCGCATAGACCGTGAGATGGTTAGGGGCATGTTTGAAAGTAATGAGTTTATAGAGGTTTTTCTTGATGTACCGCTAGAAATATGCGAGCAGAGAGACTCTAAGGGTTTGTATAAAAAGGCCAGAGCGGGGGAAATTGCAGACTTCACAGGTATTGACTCCCCATACCAAGCACCCTTAATGCCTGAAATTACCATCGGGAATAATTATCAAACGGTTGAAGATGAGCTAAGTACAGTTATTAATTACCTTCAAGCTCATCAGCTCTTGGGCTTAGAAAAAAGTGCGGTCTCATGAAGCATAGTTCTGCAATTATTCTTTGCGGGGGCTCTGGCACACGTCTGTGGCCGTTATCCCGCACAATGCGACCCAAGCAGCTGCTGCCACTTAATGGTGGGGAAACCTTGCTGCAGCAGACAGCAAAACGGCTGTGCCTCTATGTTCAGGCAGGAAATCTGGTGACGGTAACGCAGGAAGATCATCGTTTTGAAGTCAAGGGGCAACTGGCCGAGGTTTTGCCAGATGCCATTTCTGGAGTGATAGCCGAGCCTTGCGCGCGCAATACGTTACCAGCTATCGCCTGGGCAGTAAGCAAAATTTACTCCAAAGACCCCGAAGCCATTATTGGCGTTTTCCCCTCAGACCATGCAATTAAGAATGAACAGGCATTTCTTGCGGCCTGGCGTAGTGCTGAAGTCGCAGCGCTCCAAGGATATCTTGTTTTGCTGGGCATTACTCCGACAGACCCCTCGACCGGCTATGGCTATATCCAGGCGAGCGAAGTAATTGAAATGCCCGCTGAGCTTGCAGTGCGTAAAGTGGCAAGATTCGTAGAAAAGCCTGATAGTGAAAAAGCTAGGGACTTTGTATCGAAGGGATACTTGTGGAATAGCGGCATGTTCGTGTTTCGTGCCGACACTTTCATGCAAATGCTGGAAACCTACCAGCCGGAAATCGCACGCAAGATCGCAGCAATAGGTGAGCACGATGCGGATGAGCATTATCGGGATTTACCCAATATCTCCATGGATTACGGCTTGGCGGAAAAAGCTGAAAAAGTGGCTGTGGTGCCAGTAGATATGGACTGGAGCGATTTGGGGAGCTGGGATTCCATCTATCAGCGACACGAAAAAAATGCCGACAATAATTTGACGCAGGGTGAAGTAATTGCCGTGGATACACAAGACAGTCTGCTGTGGAATACCCATGGCTTGCTGGCGACATTGGGGGTCAGTAACCTGGCAGTAATCC
>CAZBSR010000182.1:0-3021 GCA_964494575.1 uncultured Methylophilaceae bacterium
CGTGGCGATGTACGCCGCAGCAAGCTTTACTACTTGCGTGAGCGTTCAGGTAAATCTGCACGTATCAAGGAAAAGCTCAAAGCGCGCGATAAGGAAGTCATGGCGCCTTCCGAAGAGTAATTGCCGAAAGGTAATGAATGCAAAAAGCCCCGAGTTTCGGGGCTTTTTTATTTGCGCTAAGATATGACCATGGATATATCTATGGAAAAAGATTACAGCGCTGTTATTTCTGCGCCTTTTGGATCGGTTGGGATTAAAGTTGAGGATGACTTCCTGGTGGGGCTGCATCTTCTGTCAGAGCCCGTTGCAGAAAAACATCCGCAACGGGCATTCGCTCAGGACGTAGCCAACCAGATCAGACAATACCTTGCCAACCCCAAGACCGCCCTCAATATTCCGTACGCAGTCAGGGGCACTCCTTATCAAAGGCGCGTGTGGAAGGCGATAGCGGCCATCCCCAGCGGACAGACACTGACCTATGGCGAGCTGGCTGCCAAAGTCGGTTCAGGCGCACGTGCTGTCGCCAATGTTTGTGGCGCAAACCAGGTTCCGTTGCTGATCCCATGCCATCGTGTCGTAGCCAAGGGCGGCCTTGGAGGCTTTATGCAGGGCAAGGAGAATGGGCTGCTCGTCAAGCAGTGGTTGCTCGACCATGAAAAAGCCGCGTGAAGCATACCCAGAGCCAAGCTATTTCACGATCGCCCAATCACCTGCTGGATGAATTTATCGATCACCTGTGGCTTGAAGACGGGCTGGCCAGGAATACACTGGATAGTTACCGGCAGGATCTGGCACAGTTCTCGGAGTGGTTGGTAAAAACCGACGGTAAGGATCTAGCCAAGGTCGAACAGGCTGACATCCAGCAATACCTCGCTGTTAAATTCCCAATAAGCAAACCGCGCAGTATCAGCCGCCTGATTGCAAGCCTGCGCCGTTTTTACCGCTTTGCCTTGCGCGAAAATAAAATCGGTGCGGATCCAACCCTGCAGATCGAGTCGCCAAAATTACCGAGGTCCTTGCCTAAAAGCCTGAGTGAAGAGGACGTGGAGGCTTTGCTTGGTGCGCCGGACCTCAATCAGTCACTGGGTCTGCGCGACCGCGCCATGCTGGAGATACTGTACGCCAGTGGATTGCGGGTTTCTGAACTGGTGGGTTTGAAAGTCACTGAAGTGAGCCTTAATGAAGGCGTGATCCGGGTGACCGGAAAAGGCAGCAAGACGCGCCTGGTGCCGATGGGTGAGGAAGCTGTGGAATGGATTTCCAGATACCTGAAAGAGTCGCGCCCGGCGATACTGCAAAAGCGATTGAGCGACAGTCTGTTTGTGACGCAACGCGGGGAGGCGATGACGCGACAGGCATTCTGGTATCTGATCAAGCGCTATGCCGTGATTGCAGGCATTAACAAATCACTTTCGCCGCATGTATTGCGCCACGCTTTCGCTACGCACCTGCTTAATCATGGTGCCGACTTACGGGTGGTTCAGATGCTGCTGGGACATGCGGATATTTCCACTACGCAGATTTATACCCATGTAGCGCGGGAGCGATTGAAGCAGTTGCATGCCATGCATCACCCTAGAGGCTAGGCCCATTTCTGCCGCTATTTAACGACACTGAAAAGCCTACGCTAAAGTGACTCCCATTCTGTAATAATTTTCCTCGCATTAGCGTAGTTATCGTTATGCACGGCGACTGTCACCAAACCCATGGCAGGTACTTCACCTACACCGCCCTGCAAATATTCTCCCTGGATATAGGCCGGGATTTCCTGCTGCTCCAGCAGGCTTTTGATCATGTGGGCATCCAGGCTGTTCGCAGCGTTATAAACAATAATCACTTGGCTCGCCTCTCAATGATGACTCCCAAAGCTTTTACATTAGGCAAAACGCCAGGCTTGATGACTTTGGTTTTTACCCAAGGGGCGCTAAATTCTGAAATTATCAATTGGCAAACATGTTCAGCCAGTGCTTCCACCAGATGGAATGAGTTTTCGGCAAGGGTTTGCCGGATGCGTGTGACAACCAACCCATAATCAATGGTGTCGGCGATAGCGTCGCTCTCGCAGGCTCGGCTATGCGGCAGCGAGATTTCAATGTCGAGGATGATGGTTTGCGCCGTCATGCGTTCCCATTCGGGCACCCCCAGTTTGGTTTCGACTTTGATTTCGCTTAGAAAAATAGTGTCCATATGGTTTAGAATCCTCTTTTAAGGAATTTTAGAGTATCTCAGGATGGATGAGTTAGGTTTTATTCCCGTGGTTTTAATCCCGATAGCCTTTATTGCGGCGGCATACCTGGTGGGCTCCATCTCTTTCGGCATTTTGATTAGCCGCGCTTTTGGATTGCCCGATCCGCGTACGGTAGGCTCAGGTAATCCGGGCGCGACCAATGTGTTGCGTAGCGGCAAGAAAGCTGCGGCGGTGCTGACTTTATTAGGAGATGCGGCGAAAGGCTGGTTGGCGGTCTGGCTGGCTTTGCATTACGGAATGCTGATGTGGGTAGTAAGCGGCGTTGGGATAGCTGTAGTTCTGGGGCATCTGTATCCGATATTCTATGGTTTCAAAGGCGGAAAAGGCGTGGCGACCGCGCTGGGCGTAATACTGGCAATATCGCTCTGGCTCGGCTTGGCGGTGGCGGTCAGCTGGATACTGGTGTTCGGTGTATCACGCTACTCGTCACTCGCTTCTATCGCGGCTGCGGCGCTGGCGCCCGTTTATGCGTACTTCCTGCTCCAGCCGTATGAGGACTACATCTGGATGACGCTGGTGCTGGCCTTGTTACTGATTTGGCGGCATCGCAGCAATATCCGCAAACTGCTTCAAGGCAACGAAGCCGGGTTCGGCAATAAAAGAAACTAAGGTGTTTTCAGCTCGGCCAGATCCCAGCGCGCCTTCACCGTAAATCCGTGATTGCCTGCAACGATATTTTGCATGCCATCCAATCTTAGCGCCCCGGCAAATGCAATCATCGCGCCATTGTCTGTACAGAACTCCAGACGCGGGTAATGCACATGGCACAGCTT
>CAZBSR010000183.1:0-3005 GCA_964494575.1 uncultured Methylophilaceae bacterium
TGGACCCCGAAAAAGCCATTCATGATGCCTGCGGGCTTTTGCAGTTGGCCTTTGACGCACGTGAGAAAGCACGCTTCAAGGCCATTGCCGCAGCCCACGGTCTTGACTCCGACCTGATGCGTTATATCGAAAAGTCCGAGGCCAGCCAGCTGGCTGGCGTAGAGCTGATGGATGATGCCCTGTATTTCCCCTCCGCCGGCTGGGTCAAGCCCGGCGCTTTCTGTGTCATGCTAGCAAGCCATGACAATATCAGGCCCATGACCTCTAGCTGTGCCTTGAAACTGGTCAGGAACGGCGCGCTGTGGCAAGTATGGGACAACCAGGGAATGTTAGCTGAAGCGCCCGTCGTAATCATCGCCAACGCCAACGATGCGAGCAGATTCGAGCAGAGCGCCCATTTGCAGCTGCAGCCGGTGCGCGGGCAGATAAGCTGCGTGCAGCCCACCGCAGAAAGCCGGCAGCTGAAAACCATACTTTGTACTGACGGCTATATAAGTCCTGCTATTGACGGCCAACAGTGCATAGGGTCAACTTTTACACCTGATGATGTATCTACGGAAATCCGTGACGAAGACCACCAAGCCAATCTCGCCCTGCTGCAGCGCATTGCGCCAGTGCTGCATCGAAGCCTGAGCGCACAGCCATCGAACGGCCGGGCGGCCTTGCGCTGTGCGACCCCGGATTACCTTCCCGTCGCAGGCCCTTTGCTTGATAGCGCAGCCCTCATTGCCAGGCCGCCCCGGCACAATGCAGACCCCGATGGGCTGCCGTGGCTACAGGGACTTTACGTTAATGCCGGCCATGGTTCCAAGGGCCTGATCACTGCGCCCATGTGTGCAGAAATCTTGGCCAGTGCGATTTGCAGCGAGCCTTTGCCGGTAGATGCCGGATTGCTGGCTGCGCTTGATCCCAACCGGTTCCTGCTCAGAAAACTGGGATTAAAACGACTGCTTGCAGCCGACCACGGCTAATCCGACATCGGTTAGAATCCTGCCAACCCGCAACAACAAAGTACACATTTTGCAAGCCAACCAGATATCCCGACATGCCGAGCAGTTGTATCAATCAGGCCGCCTGAATGAAGCCGCTGAAGCCTATCGCCAGGCAATAGCGCTACAGCCGGATGATCCGGAGACGCATTACAACCTGGGTAATATTTACCTGGACATGGGGCAAGCCGATAAAGCCGTTGCGAGTTACCTCGCGGCTGAAGCGCTGGCCCCGGGACACCCGCAAATCCTGCTGCAACTTGGCAATGCATATTCCGCCAAGGGTCAGTCCACCGAAGCAGTCGCTGCTTTCCGGCGGGCCCTGCTTCTCGACCCCGAAGATGCGGCTATCCATTTCAATCTTGGCAATGTGCTGCGCGAGCTTGGACAACCGGAACAGGCCGCCGACAGTTACCGCATGGCCATAAAACTTACCCAGACGGATGCCGACAGCCATAACAATCTCGGTAATGTACTGCGTGAGCTGGGCAGGCTAGATGAGGCGATTGCCAGCTATGAGGTCGCTTTGCGGCTGAACCCGCGCCTGCATCACGCCAAGGTACACCTGGTGCACCAGAAACAGCACATCTGTGACTGGCGCGGCATGGAAAGCGATGTCGAGGAAATACGGAGCTGGGTGATAAATATGCCGCAGGCGCAAATATCGCCTTTCGCTTTTCTGGCGATGCCGGGTACGACTGCGGCAGAGCAAAAAAAATGTTCAGATAATTGGTCAAAAACACGTTTTATCAGATTGATTAAAAACAAATTAATTTATACAAAAAATCCAGTAAGCACTGCTCGAAAACTGAAAATAGGCTACTTGTCCTCCGACTTTCGCCTGCATCCGCTGGCCTTTCTTGTGACAGAATTGATTGAGCTGCATGACCGTAGCCGTTTCGAGATTTACGCCTACTCTTATGCACCGGATGACAAGACCGCTGAACGTCGCCGTCTGGAACAGGCTTTCGATCATTTTGTGGATATCCGGCCATTATCGTTACCGGCGGCGGCGCAGAGAATCAATAACGATGGCATTGATATCCTGGTAGACCTGACCGGCTTTACCCAGACCAGCCGCAGCGGTATCGCCGCCATGCGGCCTGCTCCGCTACAGGTCAACTGGCTGGGCTTTCCCGGCACCATGGGCGGCCTGGATGGCGCTCCGCTATTCGACTACATCCTGGGTGATGCTTACGTCACGCCCTTGAAGCAGGCTGACGACTATGCAGAAAAACTTGCCCTGCTTCCTCGCTGCTACCAGCCCAATGATCGCAAGCGCCCCATAGGCCGGCAGCCGAGCCGCAATGATTGTGGCCTGCCGGACGATGCGTTCGTTTTCTGCTGCTTCAACCAGACCTTCAAGATATTGCCGCAAATGTTTGATATATGGATGCGCCTGCTCAAGACCCAGCCAGGCAGCGTGCTCTGGCTGCTCGAATGCAACCGCTGGGCAAAAGCCAACCTGTGCCGCGAAGCGGAGCTGCGCGGCATCAATCCCGACAGGCTGGTTTTCGCACCGCGCGTGCCGATTGCGGAACATCTGGCGCGCCATGCACTGGCCGACCTGTTCCTCGACACCCTGCCCTATAATGCGCACACCACAGCCAGCGATGCCTTATGGATGGGCTTGCCGATTGTGACCTGCAGCGGTGATACGTTCGCGGGCCGTGTGGCAGGCAGTCTGCTAACAGCGGCAGAACTGCCGGAGCTGATTACCTGCTCGCTGGCAGGCTATGAGCAATTGGCCATGCGGCTGGCGGCGAATCCGGATGAATTGGCTGCGATCAGAGAAAAGCTGAGGCTGGGCAGGGATAAGTCACCACTATTCGACACGTCGCAAATGGCGGGACAGCTTGAACAAGCCTATACGACCATGTGGGAAAGACATGCTGCCGGGGAGTCGCCACAGAGTTTTAGCGTTATGCTAAAGTAACCCGAAATCAGCACTAAACAACTATAAAATAAATAATTAAAAGATAAATTATGGCAGCTATCGACATTACCCCGGTCCTC
>CAZBSR010000184.1:0-2980 GCA_964494575.1 uncultured Methylophilaceae bacterium
TATTCCTCAAAATTTAACCCGTGTGGGTATGATGTAGTCGTATGATTTCAGTCGTAAGGATAAGTGCAATCCTTACTTTTTTTAATTTCCAACCCGGCTCCAAGAATGACATTACGTGCGCTTTACCTGGATTTCAATTCCTACTTTGCTTCTGTGGAGCAACAACTTCGACCTGAGCTGCGCGGCAAACCAATTGCCGTATTGCCCGTTCTGGCCGAAACCACCTGCTGTATCGCTGCAAGCTACGAAGCCAAAGCATTTGGTGTCAAGACCGGCACCAAAGTCAGCGATGCCCGAAAGATGTGCCCCGGCATCAGGCTTATTGAGGCACGTCCTTATAAATATGTCGAATATCATCACATGCTGGTCGATATCGTCGAATCATGCACTCATGTGGAAAAAACGCTCTCGATCGATGAGATGGTATGCATGCTAACCGGCAGCCAGCAGAAGCGCGAGAATGCCTTTAAGCTGGCTCAGCATATCAAGCAGACGATTGCCGCAAAAGCGGGTGAACATATCCGCAGCTCCATCGGCATCGCACCGAATGTATTCCTGGCGAAGGTAGCATCCAACATGCAAAAACCTGACGGCTGCATAGTGATAGAACAAAACGAGCTGCCGGAAAAACTTTATCCCCTGGAACTGAGAAGCCTGTACGGCATCGGCAGATCCATGGAAGCACGACTGCATAGCCACGGCATCCATACTGTTCAGCAGTTGTATGCTGCCAAGCGCAGGAACTAAAGACCGTCTGGGGAGGCATAGGCGGGGAGCAATACTACGACAAGCTGCGCGGGATAGAGTTATTCGAGGCCACCAATGAACGCAGCAGCATCTGCCAGTCCCATGTGCTGTCCCCACAGCTTCGCTCTCCCGCAGCAGCGCTAGCTGTGCTACACCGCTTGTTGCAGAAAGCCTGCCTGCGACTGCGCAGCTACGGGATGTATGCCTGTGGTATCAGCATCACGATAAAGCACCTAGAGGGACCGGGCTGGAAAGTCCATAGCCAGTGCTCACCGACCGATGACACCCTGCTCCTCACACAAGCGCTGGGGCAACTATGGGAGGCATACCCCTCTCACAAGAGCCCCTACAAGGTTGGAGTGTCGCTCACAGGCTTGGGCAAGGATAACGAAAGAACCCTGGACCTGTTTCAGCCCGCACCTATAGATCCAAAGACGGGATTAAATACGGCTCTGGATAAACTGAATATGCGCTTCGGTAAAAATACGGTATATTTTGGTGGCGCCCATAATGCTCTTAATAATGCGCCTATGCGAATTGCCTTTAATCATATTCCGGATTTAAGCGTAGAAAGCGATGGTCCGTAAGGGGAGGAATTACATGAGCCGCATCGCGGTCTTCAACCAAAAAGGTGGTGTAGGTAAAACCACTACGGTATTAAATCTCGCAGCTGGTTCATTTCGTCAAGGCAGCAAGCCCTTGTTGATTGACATGGATCCTCAGGGGCACTTGACGCAAATGCATGATGATTCTCCAGAGATTTCGGATAAAAGTCTGTTCGGCTTTTATCAGGACAACAAACCCCTGCGGCAATTACAAATTGAATGGGATCACATCGGCCAGTTAATTCCGTCACATCGGGAACTGATCAAGGTAGACTCCATTTTCGGCAAAGGACCCACAATCCTCAATCGCCTGAAACTCGGCCTAGAAGCGCTCGAGAAAGAGACTTCCACTGCCAATATCCTGATCGACTGCTGCCCTTATCTGGGCGTCCTCTCGCTGAATGCAATCTTTGCCTCGGACATTGTGCTTATCCCGATTGCCTCTGATTTCCTCTCATTACAAGGTGCACAGAAAGTCGAACAGACCTTGAAGTCGCTGGAACCCGTATTGAAAAAACGTATTAACCGGCGCTACTTGCTTACTTGCTATGACAGACGCAGGGGGATGACTTTTGAGGTGCATGAACAGGCAAAAGCCAGTTTTGGTGAGGAGTTATTCGAAACTGTCATTTCCGAGAATGTGGCAATCGCAGAAAGTCCGCAATACAAGAAAGATGTGTTCCGCTATAACCATAGCAGTTCAGGCGCACAAGATTATGATGCGCTACTTGAAGAGTTGCTGGATGCAGAGTTGATGACGTTGAGTTAAAGCGGCTATCGATTGCTGGTAATCAGATTCAACACATCCTCGAAACTGGAATTTGCAGAGCGCTCGGGCAAGGCAATCCGGGAATCGATCACTTCGCAATGATGGTACATCTGCTGTAATTTACGAATGGCTTCTTCTTCATTACGGCCATAGATCTGTAAGTTATCCACTATCGCACCATTACGGCTGCGGATCTGATAGATATATTTTGTCATTAATGGGGCATGCATAAATAGGCTTTTCTTAGAGGCTATTATGCATAATATAGAATGTCTATTTTATAAATACAAGCTATCTCTTTGTATTTAATAGAATATCTATATATTCAGAATTTATAAGGTACAAACAACTATATATAGTGGTTACTCTTTATTCTGTTTTAACAATAAAAAACCCCGTCTACTTTCGTAGCGGGGTTTTTGTATAAGAAGCCTGGCGGTGACCTACTTTCGCATGCGAAGAGCATACTATCATCGGCGCAGAATCGTTTCACGGCCCTGTTCGAGATGGGAAGGGGTGGGTCCAATTCGCTATGGCCGCCAGACATAACCATATGTCGCCTGAGATGTGACGTTCAGGCAACCGTTAAGCTGTCGCGGGTTGAATCATTCGATTCAGCCCGGCGCGTAAAGCCTTGTGCCCATTTTCATGGGGACACGCTGCTTTAACAAACTGGAAGAAGTAAAGTTGCTCATGTTTAGAGCGAATGGGGTACTGCAATTGATTGCTGTGCTTTAGAACAACCTTGTACAACTCAAGTCTCAAGGTTATAGGATCAAGCCTCACGAGCAATTAGTATCGGTAAGCTTAACGCATTACTGCGCTTCGACATCCGACCTATCAACGTCCTGGTCTCGAA
>CAZBSR010000185.1:0-2965 GCA_964494575.1 uncultured Methylophilaceae bacterium
GTCATCAATATCGTTCGCGCCATCATCAAGACCAAGAGCATCAAGCCCAAACTGGTTGAGCCCGGCTATGCTTACGTGCGCGTAACCCAGTTCCAGGAACATACGGGTGAAGACCTGGCCAAAGCGCTGAGGGACTTGCATGAAGAAAATAAAGGTAACTTCAAGGGCTTTGTACTCGACTTGCGCAATGACCCCGGTGGCTTGTTGAATGGCGCTGTAGCAGTTGCCGCTGCCTTCCTGCCCAAGGACGCACTGGTGGTTTACACCGAAGGGCGTACTGCGGATGCCAAAATGCGCCTGACAGCGAATGCGGAAAACTATGTCCGCGGCGGTACAAAAAATGACTATCTGCGCAACCTGCCTGCGGACCTGAAGAAAGTGCCGATGGTAGTGCTGATCAATGGCGGCTCGGCCTCTGCCTCTGAAATTGTTGCCGGCGCTTTGCAGGATCATAAGCGCGCCACCGTAATAGGTACGCAGAGCTTTGGTAAAGGCTCGGTGCAGACCATATTGCCAATGAACAACGGTACTGCGATCAAGCTGACCACGGCACGCTACTACACGCCGAATGGCCGCTCCATCCAGGCCACAGGCATTGTGCCGGACATCATCATTGAAGACGGCTCCGAAGCTGGCTTTAGCCTGCGTGAAGCCGATTTGACACGTCACCTTACCAACCCTAAGGAAGGCGAGACGCCCGTTGTCAAACCGGCAGAACCTGCCAAGGAAGCTGCACCTGCCGTTAAGGAAGAAAAGCCGGCTGAAAAGACACCGCCTATAGAGTTCGGCTCCAAGGACGATATACAGTTAACGCAGGCGCTAAACCTGCTTAAAGGGCTCAAGGTCACGCCGACCAAACCAAGCGTTCCGGCAGAGCCTGTAGCAGGTACAACGCCAGCCAAATAGGCTGCCTCAACATAAAAAAGCCGTCGCGATATACTGGCGGCGGCTTTTTTGTTACAAGACGGCCCCAGATCAGGTATCTTTTTAAACTATGCTAGACCGACTGATAATTGAATTCGATAAAGGCCTGCGCACGTTACTGGCTGAGCCCTTTAGCGCCCGCCCCTACCCTGCCGGGGATTATGCCGAGAATGCCATGGAATCGGATGAAAAACGCCTGGCAGCAGCGCTGATGCGCGTCAATCATTGCGGCGAAGTCTGTGCCCAGGCGCTGTATAACGGCCAGGCATCCACGGCACGCAATCCTGATACGGCAAAAGCCTTGCAGGAGGCAAGCGACGAAGAAACCGAGCATCTTGCCTGGTGCGAAAATCGCATTAAGGAATTGGGCGGCCGCAAAAGCCTGTTAAATCCACTGTTCTATACCAGTTCATTCGCCCTCGGCGCTGTGGCGGGGACATTAGGTGACAAATGGAATCTGGGTTTTCTGGCAGAAACCGAGCGCCAGGTCGGCAGGCATCTGACGCAACACCTGACAAAACTGCCGCAGGATGATGCCCGTAGCCGTGCGATATTAGAGCAAATGTATTCCGATGAGGCCCGACATGCAGAAACCGCGGTAAAGCATGGTGGAGCCGAACTGCCAAAACCGGTAAAGTCCGTGATGCAGGCCATGTCCAAAATAATGACCAAGACCGCTTATTACCTGTAAATATCCATGAAAAAATTCAGCGACATTCTGCCCACGCTCGAAAACACGGGTCATATCCTGCGCATTGAGCTATTTAATGATGACGGCAGTTCCGCCGGGGTAATCGAGAACAAGCCCGGCAGCCAGGGCTCGATCAAGGTTTACCATCACCTATGGAAAAAATGGGGGAGTATTACGATACAAGCCGCCGAACACGGCCTGAAACTGTATGCGGAACATACTGAAGATGCCGAGAACTATCCCGGCAAGCACCCGAACATCGATCGCTTACTCGGTGTCATCCAGGATAAAAAGCCCTTGTCAGTCAGGATAATCGAGGTTAACTGACGACCTGTAGAGAAGCCGTGGCGGCCTCTCTACTTTTCTACAAATGCCCGCTCGATCACATAATCGCCTGGCACCCCGATTCGGGGCGACACTTTAAAACCTCTCTCATCGAGTAGCGTAGATGTATCGGTAAGCATGTGCGGGCTACCGCAGATCATTACACGGTCTTCCGCAGGATTTAACGGTGGCAAGCCTATATCCTCAAACAGCTTGCCGGAATTGATCAGGTCGGTGAGGCGGCCCTGATTGCGGAAGCTTTCCCTTGTCACCGTTGGGTAATAGATCAACTTCTGACGCACTTCTTCACCGAAAAACTCATTCTCCGGCAACGTTTTTTCTATGAAATCTGCATAAGCCAGTTCGCTGACAAAGCGCACCCCGTGTATCAGGACGATTTTCTCAAAACGGTCGTATGCTTCGATATCCTGGATCACACTCATGAAAGGCGCAAGGCCAGTACCGGTAGACAGCAAGTACAGATTCCTTCCCGGAAGCAAATCATGGATAACCAGCGTACCCGTAGGTTTACGGCTCACCAGCACTTCATCATTCACTTGCAGATGCTGCAGGCGTGAAGTAAGCGGCCCGTTAGGCACCTTGATACTGAAGAACTCAAGATGCTCTTCGTAGTTGGGGCTGGCAATACTGTAGGCTCGCACTAGCGGCCGGCCTTCGACCTGCAGCCCGATCATGACAAACTGCCCGTTCTCAAATCGCAGGCCAGGATCGCGCGTAGTCTTGAAACTGAACAGGCTATCGTTCCAATGGTGCACGCTCAATACGCGCTCGGTGGCGAATGTACTCATGTTTTACCTATTATTGATTATTAAGCGCAGAGGTTAAGGCGGGAACTGCTTCAAACAGGTCTGCAACCAGTCCGTAATCCGCTACCTGAAAAATCGGGGCGTCAGGATCCTGGTTAATGGCGACCACCACACGGCTGTCCTTCATGCCATAGGTATGCTGCACGGCACCTGAGACGCCAACTGCGATATATAGATCAGGAGCGACGACCACGCCGGT
>CAZBSR010000186.1:0-2932 GCA_964494575.1 uncultured Methylophilaceae bacterium
GAGATTTTAGCGGGATGCCCGGGTTTGAGCTTTGAAGGTGTCGCCTCTACCCAGGCCGGAGCTGTATCACTTTTGCAACAGCGCCCTTTCGATTTGTTACTCGTTGATATTGAGCTGGCCCAGGGTAACGGCTTCGAAGTCATTCGAGCCACACATGCAGACTCCTATCCTTACAAGAGGCCAGTCTGTGTGATCCTCACCAATCATGCGCACAGGGAATATCGCGAAGAAGCCCGGAAACTCAAGGTCGAGCATTTTTTCGATAAGTCCATGGACTTTGAACTGGCTATCGAAACTATCGAGACAGAGTCCAAAAAGTTTATGGACTCCACCACCCATTAGTCCCATATTTTTTCCTGTGCTGTCAAACCTCATGTCCTGTTAAACTGGGCCGCATGTCACTACAAACTTGGGAATTGTTAAGTTACATCGTCACCGTGTTCGGTTTCCCTTTGGCTATCTTTGCTTTCATCATGGAGCAGCGCAAGGAACGCGAGAATGAGGACGAAGAGGTTTACCAGCTTCTCACCGCTGATTACACCGATTTTCTCAAGCTGGTCATCGCCAACCCTGACCTCAAGCTGCGCTCGCAATGCGAAATCATGGATTTGACTGAAGAGCAGCACGAGCGCGTTCAGGTTTTATTCGAGATATTGATTTCGCTGTTTGAACGCGCCTACCTCCTGAGCTATGACGACAAGATGACGCGCAAGCAGCAGCGTCGCTGGCTCTCATGGGAAGACTTTATGCGGGAGTGGTGTGAACGCGAGGATTTCCGCAAGATGCTGCCGCGGCTACTACATGGAGAGGACCCAGACTTTTCCCGCTATATCAACAAGCTGGCCGCAGAAGCGACTGCTGGCCCGGCCGTAGCAGGTAGTTGAAAGATGTCTGAGCTGAACGACCCACGGGTTTTCTTCGCTGCGGAGCGCACCCTGATGGCTTGGACTCGTACCAGCCTGACGTTGCTGGCCTTCGGCTTTATGGTGGAACGCTTCGGTATGTTTATGCTATTGCTGGAGCTGAAGGGAGCGTCTATGGAGCGCGGCTTTTCCTTTGGCATAGGCCTGGCTTTTATGCTGCTGGGTTCCGTATCGGCACTGGCTTCCGTCATCCAATACCGCAAGGTACTGAGCACGCTGAAACCGGTCGAAATTCCTGCCGGGTATTATGTGAATCAGGGCGTGTTTATCAATATAGTAGTAGGAGTATTAGGCATCGCGCTCAGCGTGTACCTGTTCTGCGGCGCACAACTCTAAGTTTCACTTTACGCTGCTAACTTTGTAGCCCGCTTTCCGCAGCATTTCCAGCAAGCCGTTTTTCCCCGGCAAATGTGAGGCTCCGACTGCGATGAACACAGGCCTTTTATCCGCTTCACTCGCCGCTCTCTGCGCCATGCGCACATTACGTTCATCAATCAGCTTGGTTCGCATTCTTGCCCATAGGCCCTTGGGCAAAATACTGCCGGTAATCTGGTCATCCAGCGCCGCAATTTTATCTGCGTCGCCTCGCGTGTAGGCTTTGATCAACGCCTCAAAATCGCCCTCTTTATCCGCTTGGCTGCGCTTGATTACCGCGCGCAACATGATGAGCTGTTCTTTCAGGGAAAAATCATCGAGCACGGCAAAATGCTCGCCGCTGTCTTCCAGACCCCGGACATCCTTGCCTTGCGACTGTGCCAGGCCAAGCAGTTGCGCATCCTGGGTATAGGGTGTCTGCGGCTTGGGCAGGTCGAAGACCATGGCTAACAGCCATGGCTTCATGCGCATGGCGACATCCTCATCCATGGAATGAAAGTCGGCAAGTGTGCGCACCTGCTCCAGTTCCTTTGCATTGAGCAGGTTGCGCAGATTGGTATCCTGCATTAAATAGAGGGAAGAATCGGAGGCTGGCAAGGTTTCCATCACAAAAGCCTCGCTATTGCTCAGCGCTTTCAGCACGGACGGCGAAAAATCATTCACGCGCGGATCGTCGGAGTGGATGGTGCCGAACAGGTAGCTGGTTTTTCCATCGGCCGCCTCGAGTTGCCAAAGCAGACCCGTCTCCGCCGCTTGGGTAGTGGGCAGAAAACAAATCAGGACAACAGAAAAAAGGCCTCGCAAGAGGCCATTTAAATTAAACAGTCGCATGGCCGGACTATCTTATACCGGTAGATAGCATCTCGCCATATTGCCTTTGCTTAGTGAGAGCGAGTGGGTTTCTTTGCGAAGCCTTGTGCCTTGGCAGCAGGCGTTCTGGGAGCAGACGGCTTGGTAACCATGGGCTTGCGGCCGCGCGCGAATTTGGAGTTGGCAGGCATGGGTGCAGGCTGCACAGCAGCTTTTGGAACCACCGGCTGCCACGCAGGCACCAGGTGCTTCTTGCCATTACCGATCAGGTCGCTGCGTCCCATGTTCTTAAGTGCTTCGCGCAACATCGGCCAATTGTTGGGATCATGGTAGCGAATAAACGCCTTGTGCAATCGCCTTACGCCACCGGCCTTGGGAATGGCCACTTCCTCACTGGTTTCAGTCACCTTTCGTAGCGGGTTCTTGCCTGAGTGGTACATGGCAGTCGCCATGGCCATAGGCGTCGGAGTAAATGTCTGCACCTGGTCCAGGCGGAATTTATTGGCCTTCAGCCATAGTGCCAGGTTGAGCATATCCTCATCTGTAGTACCCGGATGTGCCGCAATAAAATACGGGATCAGGTATTGCTCCTTGCCGGCCTCTTTGGAGAATTTCTCGAACATTTCCTTGAAGCGGTCATATACGCCCATGCCCGGCTTCATCATCTTGGACAGCACGTTTGTTTCACTGTGCTCAGGAGCAATCTTCAGATAGCCGCCCACATGATGCTGCGCCAGTTCCTTGACATATTCCGGCGATGTGACGGCGAGGTCGTAACGCAAACCGGAACTAACCAGTATCTTTTTCACACCCGGAATCGCCCG
>CAZBSR010000187.1:0-2922 GCA_964494575.1 uncultured Methylophilaceae bacterium
CCGGCGAGCTGACCATCTCGGATGAAATCCTCAAGCGCGTCTCGGAGAGCTATCGACGTATCCGCAATACCTTGCGTTTCCTGCTGTCGAACCTGGCCGATTTTGACGCTAAAAAGGACTTGCTGCCGGTTGACCAATGGCTCGAAATCGATCGTTATGCACTGGTGCTGACACAGAAACTGCAGGACGACATTCTTGCCGATTATGGGCGCTATGAATTCCACCTTGCCGTGCAGAAATTCGTCAGTTTCTGTTCAGAGGATCTGGGCGGTTTCTACCTCGACATCCTGAAAGACCGGCTTTATACGGCGGGTGAAGCTTCTCATGCGCGCCGTGCCGCGCAAAGCGCGCTGCATCACATCACGCATAGCCTGATGCGGCTGATGGCCCCCATCCTGAGTTTTACCGCCGATGAAATCTGGCAGACTCTAAAACTGGATGCGGATATAAGTGTTTTCGAGGAGCAGTGGTATCAATTGCCAGCGCATGGATTAAATGCAGAGCGCATCAGCGACTGGAAAACATTGCTCGAGGTGCGCGCCTTGTCCAATAAAGCTATCGAAGAAAAGCGGGCGCTGAGCCTGGTCGGTTCTTCACTGCAGTCGGAGCTTGATATTTATGCAGACGGCGAAACGTATCGCGTACTTGAAAGCTTCGAGGATGATCTGCGTTTCCTGCTCATTACTTCAAGAGCAGCCGTTCACCAGGAAACAGGCGGTGGTTTGCGCATTCAGGTAACACCAAGCGCTCATAGCAAATGCGAGCGCTGCTGGCACTACCGCGCCGATGTGGGCGCAGATGCCAATCACCCAACCATCTGCGGACGTTGCGTAAGCAACCTGTTCGGTGCTGGTGAGTCCAGAAAATATGCCTAGATTTTGTAGCGCGGGCGCCCTCGCCTGCAAAAAGATCCAACCAAATGCAGGCGAGGGCGCCTGCGCTACGGAATGATAATAATGAAGCGATATCTGGTATTGAGCGCAATTGTGATTGCGCTCGATCTCTATACCAAGCACCTGATCCTTGGCGCTTTCAGTTATGGCGAGCATCTGACCGTCACCAGTTTTTTTGAGCTGGTGCGCTATCATAACGAGGGTGCGGCATTCAGTTTCCTAGCGGGCGCGGGCGGCTGGCAGCGCTTCTTTTTCAGCGCAATGGCCCTGATTGCCTCTGCCATTATCCTGCACCTGCTACGCAAACATCATGCGCAAAAACTTTTTTGCTTCGCCCTGGCGCTGGTGCTCGGAGGCGCGCTTGGCAACCTGTATGACCGCGTGACCTTAGGCTATGTGGTCGATTTCCTCTTCTTCCATTATCACGGATATTACTGGCCGGCCTTCAATGTGGCTGATTCCGCCATAAGCTGCGGCGTTGTGCTGCTGCTTTGGGATAACTTCAGGAAGCCCGCCAAGCCCTAGCTGTTGCGTCTGCTGAACATGATGAGCCCCATCAGCGCCACCAGGATATTGCCGAGGGCAAACAGCGAAACCAGGATATCGCGGAAATCCTTGTTGAAATCGGCAAATCCCCATTTGTGCAATGTGGCAAAACTCCAGCCTTCCACTGCATCCAAATCCCTGACCTCTGCGGCAAGTGCACCAGTGGCTGGTTCAATATAGTAGCGTGGACTACCGGCACCCCTGAATTGCACCTTGATTACCGGCAGGCGCTTGAATATGAAGCCGTATTCGCCGCCGAAACTTTCTACCAGGCTGGCCCCGGCGATTTCTGCCAATGGTTTGTTGGCATAGCTGGCGGCCTTTATTTTCGCCAGTGCCAGCAAGTCTCGCGGAACTGAATTCATGGAATCATTTGCTGCAACTAGCTGGATGGGTGAAGGGCCGGCTTCAACCTCGGCGTGATGTTCATGATGGTGATGCTCATGCGCCAGCATGGCGACCTGTGCCTGAGGCATGGTGTTTCGTGTCAGCCATAACGGCCGATTCCCCTGTGTAATCAGGTCCAGCCTGGCTAGCGGTGATGCCGTGATTTGCCGCCAGACGGCATCCGACAGTTGGCTTGCACTGACTAGCGTCGGGGCAGGGGCAGGTCTGGCGGCCATATCCTGCTTGAAACTCATGACCAGGTGGAAGCCGCCGCTACCGGCGAATAGCAACGTCGATAACGCTACCAGCAAGCCCAGGCGTCGATGCCAGCGTCGCAGAGGCTGGTTGGCCATGCGCTGACTCACATGCTGCCTGCGGCTGAAATACATATACAGGCCGGAGCCGGCGGAAGTCAGGGCAATAGCCAGCACCAAAGCCATGAGGCTGACTTGCAATAGCGGCACGCTTTCTGCAAACGACCAGTTATGGCCGAACCTGAAAAATCTGGTCAGGTAAAACCGTGTGTCATCAACCAGTGTGGCCAGACGCGCCTGATCGGTATCGATGAAGGCGCGCAGGTGGCCTTCTCCGGCGAACTCTATGTGCCATACTGGAAGCAGCCGGTTGAGTACATGGTAATCATCGCTAAAGCCAGTGATGAGTTTGCTCTGGTGGATATTAGCCAACGGCAAGCCTGTGTAATAGCTGGCAAGCTGCTCTGCATACTGGCGGTCTCCATCGGTCAGCTCCTTGCCTGTAACCGCAGAAAAATACCGTGCCGGCTGGGACGGCTCCATCCCTACGCGGTAATAATTCTCCTGATTGAGGCTGATCACGCTCAGGCGCTGAAGCTGGCTGATGCCATGCTGCGCCAATAACTCGCGCGGCGGGATGCTGGCTTTCAGGTCCAGTGTTTGCGGCGGCGGCATAAATGCCGCTGGGCTCGGCTGCAAGCGCGTCATGATGGGATGTGACAGCCCGGACAGGCCCCACATCACCAATCCGAAACAGGTAATTAGCCCCAGCCGCCTGTGCCAGCGTGGCCAATTGGATTTTAGTAGCGCCATTGTGCCCCCGCATAGACAGAGCGGCCATC
>CAZBSR010000188.1:0-2921 GCA_964494575.1 uncultured Methylophilaceae bacterium
ATTACCGGCGTTTTTACATGCATCGTACCGGCCATTGGCTGGGGCTGGATGTGCACGATGCCGGCCAGTACCAATATGACAGCAGCCACGAAAGTAGCGGTGAATGGCGCAAGCTGGAGCCGGGAATGACACTGACTGTAGAACCAGGCTGCTATGTAAGGCCAGCGCAAAATGTGCCTGAGCATTTCTGGAATATAGGCATCCGCATTGAAGATGATGCACTTGTGACAGAGGGAGGCTGCGAAATCCTGACTGCGGCTGCACCAAAATCCGTCAAAGAAATCGAAGCGGTAATGGCGTATTGATGGCTAGCCGATGAAACCAGAACCCAGGAAATCAGACTCCAGCATTCTCGTTATAGGCGGCGGGCCGGTCGGTGCCACACTCGCACTGGCACTGCAGTCCAGGGGTGTCTCTGCGACTGTCCTTGAGGCCAGGGGGAAAGGGGCATCGCACCAGGACCAACGCGCCCTGGCGCTTTCATACGGCAGCCGGCTGATTCTGGAGCGCTTGGGCGTCTGGCCGCAGCTGGAAGCGCAAGCGACAGCGATCAATACTATACATATATCGCAACGCGGCAGCTTTGGCCGCACGCTGCTACAAGCGAAGGAAGAAGGCCAGCCGGCATTGGGTTACGTACTGGCCTACGGCGCATTGAGTGCCGCTTTGGACAGTGTGCTGGAAGCTTTGCCCCAGGGCTCGGCGCAAGTACAGCTCACCTATAATGCCGAGGTTACTGCCATTGAGCCGGGCCTTCCTCATAAAAGCAGCCAGGCGACAGTGAAGTTTCAACAGGATGGTATTGAGAAAATCATGCAGAGCCGGCTTGCTGTGCTGGCCGACGGGGGGCGCAGCCTGGGCGATATACGCGGTTTGCAACGCGAGACCAAGGATTACGGCCATGACGCGCTGGTGACGAAAGTGCAATGCGAACTGGCGCACGACAATATTGCCTACGAGCGTTTTACCCCAGCCGGACCGATTGCGCTGTTGCCGAATGGGAAGCGGGATTTTTCCCTGGTATGGACTGGCAAGCGCGATGTAGTGAGCCGTTTGCTGGAATTGGGGGATGACGAGTTCCTGGCGGGCCTGCATCAACATTTTGGCGACCGGGTGGGGCGTTTTCTGCATGTTGGCAAGCGTATGAATTTTCCGCTCAAGCTGTCTTACCTGAGCCCGGTAACAGCACCTAACCTTGTGGTGATTGGCAATGCGGCGCAGACGATGCACCCGGTGGCCGGGCAGGGCTTCAATGTAGGTTTGCGTGATGCATGGGAGCTTGCAGATATTATTACGGCAACGCCATCCCCCGCATGGGGCGCGGCAGCCATGCTGCATGAATACCAGCAGGCGCGACGCGCTGACACCAGGGGAGGCATTCTCTTCACGGATTTCCTGGTGAATGTTTTTTCCAATGACGTCGCCGGATTATCGGGGCTGCGTGCTGCGGGCCTGGGGCTGCTGGATATTGCCGCCCCACTAAAAAGACGGTTGGTCGGGAAAATGAGTTTCGGGCCGTCAGGTTGAGGATGTTAAATGAAACATGATTTTGATGTCATCATTGTCGGCGGAGGACTGGTAGGTGCGGCTTGCGCAGTCGCTTTGGCCCGCCAAGGCGAGCAGGTGGCATTGCTGGATGGCAAAGCCCCATCAGATCTGCTATCCAAAGATGTGGGAGACGATTGGGATAATCGTATCTATGCCATCAGTCCGGGCAATGCCGCGTGGCTGGCGACGCTGGATGTCTGGGATAGGCTGGATCAGGACAGAATCAGCTCGATCGAGTGTATGGAAGTGTGGGGCGATGACAATACTGAACCTTTGAAACTCCGGGCCCATGAGGCAAATGTGGCGCGCCTGGGCTTTATAGTAGAAAACCGGCAGTTGCAGGCGGCGTTGTGGACGCAGATGAAAATGGCAGGGGTTCATGTGTTGACCGGCAATGAGTGTGTCGCAATGGATATCAATGACGAACGGGCAAGCCTAACGCTGGCGAATGGTGACTGCCTGACCGCGAAATTATTGGTTGCTGCGGATGGCAGTCATTCCTGGGTGCGTGGGCAGGCACATATATCAGTGCAGGCCTACGATTATGAGCAGATGGGGGTAGTGGCCAATTTTGAGACGGAGCTGGCCCATCAGAATATCGCCCGGCAGTGGTTCTGCAATGATGGCATATTGGCGTGGCTGCCGTTGCCGGGTAATCGGATATCCATGGTATGGTCCACTTCGCATGACAAAGCAAAACAGTTGCTGGGGATGGATGCTGAGGCCTTGGCTGCTGAAGTAAGCGAGGCCGGTAAACAGGCGTTGGGCGGCTTGAGGTTGATTACGCCCGCCGCAGCCTTCCCGCTAAACTTGCAAACAGCACATGACCTCATTGAGCCGCGCCTTGTGTTAGTTGGTGACGCGGCGCATCAGATCCACCCTTTGGCCGGTCAGGGAGTTAATCTTGGCTTTCGTGATGTGATTTCACTGGCCCAGGCGTTAGGTGAAAAACACGGCTATCAGGATGTGGGCGACTTGATTTTGCTGCGGCGCTACGAGCGAGCGAGAAGAACTGATATGCTCGCCATGAAGCACGTAACACATGGCTTGAAAGCATTGTTTGCAAATGAACGGCCCATGGTAAGGAAGTTGCGTAATTGGGGATTGCGGCTGACAGATAGCCAGCCGGCGCTCAAGAAACATTTAATTAGACAGGCAATAATTTAAAGGAATGGACGCATTAATGATTAAAAAATTAGTCGGTATCTTGCTGGTCACTTTGTTGAGCGCTAGCGCATTTGCAGATGAAGCCAGCCTGCGCAAGGTGATACAAACGACGTATCCGAATGTTCGCGTAGAAAGCATTACGAAAACACCCTATGCCGGCATGTACGAGGTTTTTCTGGATGGGCAAATTGTTTATACCGACGAGA
>CAZBSR010000189.1:0-2917 GCA_964494575.1 uncultured Methylophilaceae bacterium
TGCTGCCGATAGTCACGGTCATCGGGTTGCAGCTGGGCAGCCTGCTGGCGGGGGCGGTCATCACCGAAACAGTATTCGGCTGGGATGGCGTAGGCAGGCTGCTGGTGGAGTCGATCGAGAAGCGCGATTATCCTGTCACGCAGGCCTGTGTACTGGTGATCGCGCTGGCCTATGTGCTGGTCAATCTGTTGACCGACGTGCTTTATTCGCGCCTTGATCCGCGCATCAGGTATGCCTAGGCAATGCACCTAATAAAGTTTCCCGTTTGAGATCCTGGCCCATCATCGTGATGCTGTTGTGGCTGGGCGCTGTCGTCATCGCCAACCTGTTCAACCTGCATCCGGATGCCATCGATCTGGCGCGCATCCTTGCCACGCCGGATGGCCATGCGCTGCTCGGCAACGATGACCTTGGCCGCGACGTGCTGGCACGCATCCTCGGCGGCGCCCAGGTGTCGCTCACCATCGCGCTCATGGTCACAGGCGTGACCATCACTTTCGGCACCTTGCTGGGTTTGGTCGCGGGCTACTTCGGTGGCTGGGTGGATAGATTGCTCATGCATATCACGGATGTGTTCCTGGCTTTTCCCGGAATCTTGCTGGCGATCGCTTTTGCCGCTGTCCTCGGGCCCGGCCTGGGTAACCTCATGCTGGCGCTGTGCCTGACTTCATGGGTGGGCTATGCGCGGCTCACGCGTGCACAGGCGCTGGCCTTGCGTAACCGCCAGCATGTAATCGCTGCAGAATCGCTGGGCGCTTCGGTACCGCGCATTATGTTCAGGCATATGTTGCCGCTGCTTGCCGCGCCTTTGCTGGTTGAGGCGACTTACAGCATCGCGGGGCTGGTGATCGCCGAGGCCAGCCTGTCTTTTCTCGGACTCGGCATACAGGCGCCGCATGCGTCCTGGGGGTCCATGTTGCGCGACGGCGTGCGCTACATGCTCATCGCGCCGCATTATGTGCTGGCGGTAGGCTTAAGTTTGATGTCGCTGGTATTGGCGGTAAACGTATTGGGCGATACACTGCAAACCAGATTGAATATAAAGCTCGGTTAGCCACGAAAGCTAGCTGCGAAACGCGCAATACAAACCGACAAAGGAAAAGATGTCACTAGGCCCCATCATGCTCGACGTCGTCGGCACCGAACTGAATGACGATGATATCCGCCGCCTGCAGCACCCCATGGTGGGCGGCGTCATCCTGTTTTCGCGTAACTTTACTTCATGCGCGCAATTGAATGCCCTGACGGCCAATATCCATGCGGTTCGGCAGCCACCTCTGCTGGTAGCCGTGGATCATGAAGGCGGCCGTGTGCAGCGCTTCCGTGAAGGCTTTACCAAGATTCCGCCGATGCGCGAGTTTGGCAAAATCTGGGAAAAGAACCCCAAGCATGCGAAGGAACTGGCGACGGAAGCAGGCTGGATATTGGCAGCTGAACTGCGCGCGCATGGCGTGGATTTCAGCTTTACTCCGGTACTGGATATGGATTACGGCGAAAGCCGGGTTATCGGCGACCGGGCCTTTCATCATAGCCCGCAAGCCATCAGCGAGCTGGCGTTCGCGCTGATGATGGGCCTCAAGAAGGGCGGTATGGCGGCGGTGGCCAAGCATTTCCCCGGGCACGGCTATGTCGCGGCCGATTCGCATGTTGAAATCCCCCGGGATGACCGCAGCTATGTCGATATCGAGAAGAAAGATATCGAGCCGTTCCGCCGCATGATTGATGCCGGTATCCAGGCCGTGATGCCGGCGCATGTCATTTATAGCAAGGTGGATGCGGTACCTGCGGGCTTTTCCAAAATCTGGCTGCAACAGGTACTGCGCAAGCATCTGGGGTTCAATGGCGTGATCTTCAGCGACGACCTGTCGATGGAAGGCGCTATAGTTGCCGGCACCGTGACGCAACGCGCCATGGCGGCGTTGCAGGCGGGGTGCGACATGGTGCTGCTGTGCAACCGCCCCGACCTGGCTGATGAATTGCTGGAAAACATGGAAGGCACCATGCCGGCACAAAGTCTGGCGCGGCTGGCGCGCATGCATGGCCGGCGCAACCCTGCAGCCATGATGGATTTGCATCAAGATCCTGCCTTCATGCAGGCCGTGCGCCGGGTAGGCGAGATAGGCAAGTCCGATGGCGAACTGGTTTTCCCCACCTGAATATTCACAACCTGTTACAACTATGCGGTTGAAACTTTATCGCGTATTGGTTAGTCTTAGCTGTAGTTCTTAAACATAAAGGAATATCAAAAGATGCAAACGGATTATCAAGTCACCAATAGCGCGCAAACTATTGTTTCGGGGACGAACAAGGTTCTGCGTAATACTTACATGATGCTCGGCCTGACCATGGTGCCAACCGTCATTGGCGCTGTTATTGGCATGAGCATGAACTTCTCCTGGATGGCACAAAGCCCTATCCTCGGCACAGTCATCATGCTGGCAGTGATGTTCGGTCTATTCTTTGCTATCCGGGCAAACAAGGACAGCTCGCTGGGTATCGTATTCCTGCTGGCGCTGACCTTCTTCATGGGCGTTATGCTTGGGCCTATCCTGCAAGTCGCGCTGAATCTGCGTAACGGTGGGCAACTGGTTGGCCTGGCCGCAGGCGGTACAGGTATCATTTTCCTGACGCTGGCCGGCATCGCGACCACCACCAAGAAGGACTTCAGCTTCATGGGCAACTTCCTGATGGTAGGTATCATCCTGCTCATCGTGGCTTCCCTGGCTAACCTGTTCTTCCAGATACCAGCCGTATCGCTGGCGTTATCGGGTGTTGCAGTGTTGCTGTTCTCGGGCTTTATCCTGTACGACGTAAGCCGTATCGTGAATGGCGGCGAAACCAACTACGTGATGGCGACCCTGGCGCTCTACCTCAATATCTACAACCTGTTTGTGAACCTGCTGCAGTTGCTGATGGC
>CAZBSR010000190.1:0-2858 GCA_964494575.1 uncultured Methylophilaceae bacterium
TATCTGTCGCCACCTGGTCATTACGCGACCGGCCGGTGTGCAAGCGCTTACCTGCATCGCCGATCTTGTCGGTCAGACGTTTCTCGATATTGAGATGCACATCCTCCAGATCCAGCAGCCATTCAAATTTGCCGCTACGGATTTCCTGCAGAATGTCGTTCAAGCCGCGCTCGATCGCCTGAACGTCGGCCGCACTAATGATGCCTTGCGCACCCAGCATATGTGCATGCGCCAGCGACCCTGCAATGTCGAATTCTGCCAGCCGCTGATCGAAACCAACGGAGGCGGTGTAACGTTTTACCAGCTCGGCGACCGGCTCATTGAAACGACCGGACCAGTTTTTGGGTTTTTCTTGCATATCTGATTCTTTAAAATTGTTTTGAATTACTCGATTTAATATCGAAATATGTTTAATAATAATATACTTAGATAACAAGTATAAAGCAAAATACCAACAATATTATGCAATTGGCCTTTCGATCATCTACGCGGCTACCTGATTTGCGCAACCTGGGCGTGTGCCTGCGCATACTTATACTCGTCAATCTGATGGCACTGGTCGCCGCTATCCTGCATGTCAGCATGCCTGTCGATATGTTTAGGGAAACCCTGCGAGAGCTTGCCGAGATATCGATCACCTTGCAGCCCACCCTCCTGTTGAGTTTACTGCTGTTGTATGCGGCGTACCCGGCGCTGCGCAAGCTGCCGTATATCTGGGCGATCGTCGCCATTGTAATGCTGGAACTCGTGCTGGGCAGCATGGCATATTACCTGGGCGGCAGCCTGTTCGGCGCGGAAGCGATGCCGCCGCTGGAGCGGGTGTGGTTGCTGACCGTCATTATGACTTTGACTGTGCTCGGCTATTTTAACCTGCGAAATCGCGCACTGGCCCCGGCCATTGCAGAAGCCCGCCTGCAAGCCCTGCAGGCGCGCATCCGGCCGCACTTTTTGTTCAATAGTATCAATGCCGTGCTATCCATCGTGCGCAGCGATCCGAAACGCGCCGAGACCGCGCTCGAAGATATGGCAGACCTGTTCCGCGTACTGATGGCGGATAACCGCGACCTCGTTCCGCTGGCCCAGGAGCTGGCGTTAAGCCGCCAGTACCTTGCGCTGGAAAAGCTGAGGCTGGACGAACGCCTGAATATCGTCTGGCAGATCGACAACATCCCGCCGGACGCATTGATACCGCCACTGGTGCTGCAGCCATTGCTGGAAAATGCGGTCTATCACGGTATTGAGCCGCTGCCGGAAGGCGGTGCCATTACGATCAATATCTACGGCGGTCGCAAGGAGGTGCACCTTGTCCTGACCAATCCATGCGCCTCGCAGGGCGGCAACCATAGCGGCAACAAAATGGCATTGGGCAACATCCGCGAACGGCTGGCGCTGCATTTCGATGTCGAGGCCTACCTGACCAGCAAGATGACTGATAACCTGTTTGAAGTCCACATCGTCATCCCCTATCATCCGGGAAAATCACTGTGATGCAGTTCGATGTGGTTCAGCGTATGAGCGAAACTACCTTAAAAATCCTGATTGTTGATGACGAGGCGCCGGCACGCAAACGCCTGGGAGAGCTGCTGGCGGATATCGCCGATAACTCGGGAAAATTGACTGTCGTGGGCGAAGCCAGGAACGGCAAGGAAGCACTGAGGCTGGCCTCGGAGGCCGCGCCCAACCTGGTGCTGCTCGACATTCGCATGCCGGTCATGGACGGCATAGAGGCTGCCGGGCACTTGCAAAAGATCGCTCCGCCACCTGCGATTATCTTTACCACTGCGTTTGATGCTTACGCCATCCAGGCATTCGACATGAACGCCGTGGATTACCTGCTGAAGCCCATACGCCTTGAACGGCTGCAAACGGCTATCAATAAGGCGCGCGCCCTGATACCGGCACAGCTTGCCGCATTGAAGCCATTACAGGCGCAACGCAATTATTTCAGCGTGATCGAACGCGGCCGCGTCATCCTGGTGCCGGTCGCGGATGTGGTTTTCCTGCGTGCAGAGCTGAAATATATCACCGTGCGCACCCGGGAGCGCGAATACCTGATCGAGGATTCGCTGACCACTATAGAGCAGGAATTCGGTGAGCGTTTTCTGCGCCTTCACCGTAATTGCCTGGTGGCACAGGCCAGCATACTGGGTTACGAAAAACGCCAGGACGCCGAAGGCGAAAGCCGCTGGGTCGCCTTGCTAAAGGATGTGCCGGACATCATCGCCGTAAGCCGGCGCCAGCAGCATGTATTGCGCGAGTTAAGCAACTAGCCCAGCTGGCAGCTTCTGCGGCAAGGCCGATGGTTGCATGTTAAAATCACATCTTAAATTTCCTTGATCGTTTCCCGGCATGTCGACAGATAATTTACCGCAAAAACTCATCATCGCTTCACGCGAAAGCGCCCTGGCAATGTGGCAGGCACGTCATATCCAGAGCCGGTTGCAAGAACTGTATCCGGGCATGACGGTAGAAATCCTGGGCATGACCACCACCGGCGACCAGATACTGGATTCCCCGCTGGCCAAGATCGGCGGCAAAGGCCTGTTCGTGAAAGAACTCGAGCAGGCATTGGCGGATGGGCGTGCCGATCTCGCCGTACACTCAATGAAAGACGTGCCCATGAATCTGCCGGATGGCTTTGCCATGGCGGCCATCGGCGAGCGCGAAGACCCGCGCGATGCTTTCGTATCGAACGATTTTGCCAGTCTTGAGGATCTGCCGCACGGCAGCGTTGTCGGCACCTCCAGCTTGCGCCGCCAGAGCCAGCTACAGGCAAGACTGCCGCATTTAAGGATCGAATCCTTGCGCGGCAACCTGCAAACCCGGCTGCGTAAACTGGATGAAGGCCAATATGCTGC
>CAZBSR010000191.1:0-2825 GCA_964494575.1 uncultured Methylophilaceae bacterium
CCTTCTTCGCTCGCCAGCCGCCGCGTGGTTTTTTCCGCATTCACCTGGTTCACATAGATCAATTCATCAACACGACTGCCATCGTAGATCTTCGGCAGATATTCTTCCGGCCATTTGCGGATGCCGGGGATTTGCGAACCTTCTTCCGGCTGCACGCCGACGACCTGGATGGCCGGGTTCTTTTCCTTCAGGTAGCGTGAAACGCCCATGATGGTGCCGGTGGTACCCATGCTGGAGACGAAATGCGTGACCTTGCCCTGTGTGTCGCGCCAGATCTCCGGCCCCGTGCCTTCATAATGCGAGAGCGGGTTATCCTGGTTGCCGAACTGATCCAGCACGATGCCCTCGCCCTCCGCCTGCATTTTTTGCGCAACATCACGCGCCAGTTCCATGCTGCCATCCTTGGGCGTCAGCACCAGCTCAGCACCAAAAGCCTTCATGGCCTGGCGTCTTTCCAGGGTCTGGTTATCCGGCATCACCAGGATCATCTTGTAGCCGCGCACCGCTGCGGCCATGGCCAAGGCTATGCCGGTGTTGCCGGAAGTGGCCTCGATCAAGGTATCGCCAGCCTTGATATCACCGCGCGCTTCGGCACGGTTAATCATGGATAGCGCAGGCCTGTCCTTGACCGACCCTGCGGGATTGCTGCCTTCCAGCTTCACCAGGATGGTGTTGCTGGTCTGGCCGGGGATGCGCTGTAGTTTGACCAGCGGGGTGTTGCCTACGAATTCTTCTAAAGTTTTCCAGCTCGTGCTCATGATTGCTGCGTGCCCCTCTTAACGCCCACCGCATCGGGTATGGGCCATATTTTGTATATTATTATTTCCGCAAGGCTAAAAAAGCAGCATAGATTGCCAGCCCGGCAAAAGCGACCAGGGACAACTGCGGAATTGTCAGCCCGAACAGTGTCCAGTCTATCGTAGTGCACTCGCCAGTACCCTTGAATACCAGGTCGAGCGCCTTCTTCAGCGGGAAAGTGTCGAAGATATAGTCGAAACCTGCGCCGCATTCGGCCATGACCTTATCCGGATTGGCCTGTATCCACATATGCCGTGCGGCAATGCCCGCACCGGCCAGCGCCGCTATGACGTGTAACGCCCCGTAAACCCGGCGCCCGCTCTGGCGTGGGTTATGGATCGCAGCGATCAGGAATAACAGCCCGAGCGACATATAGACAATTCGTTGCGAAATACACAGCGGGCAAGGCTCCAGATTGTGCTTCTGCTGGATATACAAGGCAAAAGCCACCAGACCGAAGCTGGCGAGAAAGCCCAGCACATAACCAGTACGGCCCGAGAAAAGCTGGTGACACAGTTTGTTCGGCATAGGATGATTCAAGCGCATATAATTAAGTCCTCTATTGTAATGGATATCCTCAAAAATATGGCTGACGATAGAGCCAGCCCCAAAGCAGACAGCATGCAGCCAGACAATAATAATCACACCCCGGTTCAATCACTTCAGACGCAAACGCCTCAGGCCAGGCCTCCCAAAGTCTTCAGCGTGAGTGAACTGAACCGCCTGGCGCGCGATGTGCTGGAGCGCAGCTTTCCCTTGTTCTGGGTCAGCGGCGAGATTTCAAACCTCACGCGCGCCGCTTCCGGCCATTGGTATTTCTCGCTCAAGGATAGTGGGGCACAGGTGCGCTGCGTCATGTTCCGCAGCCGTAACAGCTATCTGGACTGGGTGCCGAAAGAAGGCGACAAGGTCGAGGCGCGCGCGCTGGTCACGCTATATGAAGCGCGCGGCGACTTCCAGCTTACGGTCGAATTTTTGCAGCGCGCGGGGCTGGGTGCACTGTTTGAGGCCTATGAACGCCTGCGGGCAAAACTGGAGGCGGAAGGTTTGTTCGATGCGTCACGCAAAAAACCGCTGCCGCTGCATCCCGCCCAGATTGGCATTATCACTTCGTCAGGCGCCGCTGCATTGCGTGACGTGCTGACCACACTGAAACGCCGCATGCCCTCTATTCCCGTAGCCATCTATCCAACCCCGGTGCAAGGCAGGGATGCCGCCTTGAGCATCGCAGCAGCCATCAACAAAGCCAATGAACGCGCCGAGTGCGAAGTGCTGATCATTTGTCGTGGGGGCGGAAGCATAGAGGATTTATGGCAGTTCAACGAAGAGATCGTAGCGCGCGCGATAGCGGCCAGCAGCATCCCCGTCATCAGTGGCGTAGGCCATGAAACCGATTTCACCATCACCGATTTTGTCGCCGATTACCGTGCGCCCACACCTACTGCCGCAGCCGAGCTCGCCACGCCCGACCGCGCAACACTGCTGCGCGACCTAGAGCGGCATCGCCAGCACATGAACCGCCAACTCGGCCACACCTTGAGCCAGTACATGCAGAGGCTGGATTTCCTGGCGCGGCGACTACTGTCGCCGGCGCAGCAGGTCGAACATAAGCAGAAACACCTGCAACAGCTGGATTTAAGGCTGCGGGCTGCGCTTGCCCAATTGCTGCAGAAGAACAACCAGCATCTGCACCGCCTGGGCCAGAACCTGACCCACCTCAATCCCCTTTCCGTTCTCAATCGCGGCTATGCCATGGTACATACCAGCGATGGTGAGCTGGTGCGCAACACAGGACAACTCTCTATCGGACAGGATGTCCGTCTGACTCTGGCTGATGGCCAGGCTGATGCACAGATCAGTCAGCTCAGCAAAATCAAACCATAAAACCTTGCGCCCATTGGAAAATTGGAAAAGTTGCTTACGTCGCACATAAATTTTTTAGCTGATAGAATGCTCGGCTTAATTTGCGAATCAGCCTAATGGATTCATCTCAAGTCCGTAAAACGCCGATGTCCCTGCTTTGCCTC
>CAZBSR010000192.1:0-2784 GCA_964494575.1 uncultured Methylophilaceae bacterium
CACCTTTTTGGCTGCGGCCTTCTTTTTTGGCGCGGCTTTCTTGGGAGCTGCCTTGGATGCTGCCTTCTTCACGGTTGTTTTTTTAGGCGCAGCTTTCTTTCTGGTCGAGGTTTTTGCGGTGCCGCCTTCCTTCGCTGCTTTTGCCGCCAGAAGTTCGAGCGCCTCGTCCAGTGTCAGGGTTTCAGGTTCCTGGCTTTTCTGTAAAGTGGCGCGCAGCTTGCCATGCTGCACATAGGGGCCGTAACGCCCTGAATAAATCTCAATCTTGCCATCCTCAGTCGGGTGACTGCCAAGCTCACGTATAGGCGCAGGGCCGCTATTGGCCTGTGCCAGTATCTCTACTGCGCGGGCCAAATCAATATTGAACACGCTATCCGATCTCGGGATGGATTTGAATTTGCCGTCGTGGTTAACGTAAGGCCCAAAACGCCCGATGTTGGCGATGATCTTCTTGTTGGTCTCAGGATGCAGGCCGAGGTCGCGTGGCAGGGCAATCAGTTTCAGCGCGGTCTCCATATTGACGTCAGCCAGCGGGATGTCCTTGGGAATGCTGACGCGTTTTGGTTTCTTCTTCTCGCCTTCGACGGCCAGGCCTAGCTGCAGGTAGGGTCCATAAGGGCCGCTCATCAGCAGGATGTCCTTTTTCGACTCCGGATCGGTACCGATGGTGGTCGGCTCCGCGCGCGCATCGCCGTTGGTATTCAGGTTACGGATGTAGTCGCATTCCGGGTAGGCGGTGCAGCCGATGAACATGCCGAACTTGCCAAGCCGCTTGCTCAGTGGTTTGCCGCATTTTGGGCAGTCTTCGCCGGTCAGCTCATGCGTCATGTCAGCGCGGTCTATATTGGCCTTGGCCAAGATCTGCTGATTGAAGCCCTGCCAGAATTCATCCAGCACCGGTACCCATTCGCGCCCGCCATCGGCGATCTGATCCAGTTCGTTTTCCAGGTTGGCGGTGAAGTCGTAATCCACATAGCGCGTGAAGTGCTCGGTCAGGAACTTGTTGACCACGCGGCCGACGTCCGTCGGCGTGAAGCGCTTCTTGTCCAGCAGCACATATTCGCGATCCTGCAGCGTGGAGATGATGCTGGCATAAGTGGAAGGCCGGCCTATGCCGTATTCTTCCAGTATCTTCACCAGGCTGGCTTCGCCGTAGCGTGGCGGCGGCTCGGTGAAATGCTGGTCGCCGAAGATTTTCTGCACATCCAGTATTTCACCAGTTTCAAGTACTGGCAGTTTGCTCTCGCCTTCTTCTTCGGCATCGTCCACACTTTCCATGTAAACCGCGATGAAGCCGGGGAAAACCATGGTCTGGCCTGTCGCACGGAACAGGTTGGCTTCGCTGCCTACGGCCAGGTCAATGCTTACCGCATCAAATTTGGCTTGTGTCATCTGGCATGCCAGCGCGCGCTTCCAGATCATTTCATACAGGCTGAACTGTTCCGGCGTCAGGTACTGGCGCAGGCTGGTCGGGCTACGCGATATATCAGTGGGGCGGATGGCTTCGTGCGCTTCTTGCGCGTTCTTGGCCTTGGTCTTGTACATGATGGGCGACTTGGGCAGATAGTCGGCATCGAAATTCTTCTTGATGTAGTCGCGAATCTGCATCACGGCTTCGGTCGCCATGCTGAATGAGTCGGTTCGCATATAAGTGATGAGGCCGACAGTACCGCCGCCGATATCGATACCTTCATATAGCTGCTGGGCAATGCGCATGGCGCGGCTGGTGGTAAAGCCGAGTTTGCGTACGGCTTCCTGTTGCAGCGTCGAGGTAGTAAATGGCGCGGCAGGGCTGCGGCTCTTCTGTTTCTTTTCCACACGGGATACGGTGGTTTTGCCCGCACTGGCGAGCAATAATTTACCGACGATCTCTTTTTCCTGCTCGGCGGTGGTGACAGTGAACTGCTCAACCTTATTGCCTTCCAGCTGGATCAGCCTGGCATCGAAAGCGTGCTGGTGTTTGCGTGACTCCAGATGGATGGTCCAGTATTCCTGGCTTTTGAAAGCCTCGATCTCCAGCTCGCGCTCAACGATCAGGCGTAGCGCAGGGCTTTGCACACGTCCTGCAGACAGCCCGCGGCGGATTTTTTTCCACAGCAGCGGCGACAGGTTGAAGCCCACCAGGTAATCCAGTGCGCGGCGCGCCTGCTGTGCATTCACTAGCGGCATGGAGATATCGCGCGGATCGTTTATCGCTTGCTGTACAGCGCTCTTGGTGATTTCATGGAACACCACACGCTTCAATATCTTGTTCTTGACGAGGTTCTTGGATTTCAGGATCTCGGCGATATGCCATGAGATCGCTTCCCCTTCGCGGTCCGGGTCAGTCGCCAGATAGATGGCATCGGCCGCTTTTGCCGCTCTGGCGATTGCATCCAGATGCTTGGCATTGCGGTCGATGATTTCATATTTCATGGCGAAATCCTGCGTCGGATCGACCGCGCCGGTTTTGGGGATCAGGTCGCGCACATGGCCGTAGGAGGCCAGCACCTCGAAATCACTGCCCAGGTATTTCTTCAGGGTTTTGGCTTTGGAGGGCGATTCGACGATAAGCAGTTTTGACATTTAGGGGCTAGACAAATTGACTAAGTTAAGAATGGATGCGGCAGATAATAAGAGCAAACACCATGCGAAGGGAAGAGGAAACCGCACAAACACGGCATTATTTGTGATATCGCATCGGCTTATGCTACTTCTGGCGCAGGGGCTGAGGCCGAAGTAGCATGCTGGAAAAATCTCGGGCACGCAAGGTATGATGCGTGACATGAATGCCACCGCCAAACA
>CAZBSR010000193.1:0-2738 GCA_964494575.1 uncultured Methylophilaceae bacterium
AGCCGAAGGTCATCATGAGCCAACTCCAAGCCATTATCGAAGAAGCATTCGAACGCCGCGCTGACATCAGCCCCGCCAATGCAAGCCCGGAAGTCAAAGATGCTGTATCCAGCGTACTTGCCGACCTGGACGCCGGTAAGCTACGCGTTGCCACGCGCGTACCCGGCACCCAGCAATGGGAAACCCATCAGTGGCTTAAAAAGGCCGTACTGCTGTCTTTCCGCCTGGAAGACAACAAGGTGATGGACGGCGGCGCAACCCGCTATTTTGACAAGGTGCCGCCAAAATTCGCCGATTACACCGAGGCCGATTTCAAGGCCGGCGGCTTCCGCGTTGTGCCGAACGCCATCGTGCGCCGCGGCTCCTTCATCGGCAAGAATGCCGTGCTGATGCCGTCATACGTCAACATCGGCGCCTATGTCGATGAGAACACCATGGTGGATACCTGGGCGACCGTGGGATCCTGCGCACAGATCGGCAAGAACGTGCATCTTTCCGGCGGTGTCGGTATCGGCGGCGTGCTGGAACCGGTACAAGCCGGCCCCACCATCATCGGCGATAACTGCTTCATCGGCGCGCGCTCCGAGGTGGTCGAAGGCGTCATCGTCGAAGATAACAGCGTCATCTCCATGGGCGTGTACATCGGCCAATCCACCAAGATTTACGACCGCGAAACGGGCGAAGTGAGCTATGGCCGCATCCCCGCAGGCTCTGTAGTTGTGAGCGGCAACCTGCCTTCAAAGGATGGAAGCTACAGCCTCTATTGCGCAGTGATTGTGAAGAAAGTGGATGCAAAGACGCTGAGCAAGGTCGGTATCAACGAACTGCTACGCGGTATCTAAACTCAACTCCGGCTGTCGACATTTCGACAGCCGCGTCAGCCGTCTAACAGCACCCGTACCCCGGGTGCTTTCTTTTTGCCTGTGACCCGCCGGCGGCGCATAAATACAGCACGCCTGTGGACCGCATCCACATTGGATCTCAGGCCATCGCCATTTAATCTATTCATCATCATCGGCGCAAGGCACGTTACTTGCGCTTAGCTAGCCATAGTCACATTTACTTAATTAGCTAAGGAAAAAAAGCCATGCCAGGTAGTTACGATTACCGTCTGGTTCTGCTCTCGCTGCTGGTCGTATTTTTTTCATGCCTGGTGGCCTTCAACCTGTCCGGCAAGATTTACCGGAGTGAGCCCAAAGTTGCTTCCTTCTGGAAACTGGGCGGCGCATTGACCATAGGCACCGGCATCTGGGCTACGCATTTTATCGGCATGCTGGCACTCAGCTTCTCCACTCCCATTGGCTATGCGCCGAGCCTTGTGGTTTTCTCCTGGCTGATCGCCACCGCCGTTGCATGGGTGCTGCTGCATATTACAAGTCGGCGCGAGCTGACTACAGGCTGGCTGCTTGCAGGCGGCTTGCTTATGGGTGCGGGCATCAGCGGCATGCATCATGCCGGCCTGTGTGCCATGCATGTATTGCCACCCATCATCTACGACCCTTTATTGGCAGGCCTTTCCATAATGACCGCTATCGCGGCATCCATGGCTACATTGCACATCCTGTTCTGGCTGCGGATACAGCGCATGATGCATGCACTCGTTCCAAAGATGATAGCCGCCATCATCATGGCGACGGCGATTGCAGGCGTGCAGTATACGGTCATGGCGGCAGCCGAATTCCCGGCCGGATTCTCCAGCAGCAACCCGGCCATTTCCAACCCGATCCTGCTGGCTTTGACAATTGCGCTCGGCACCATCGGCCTGAGCCTGCTCACATTCATCATTTCCATCCTCGATGCGCGATCGACCAAGCCTTTATCCAGCATGATGTCGTTGCAGGATGCCAATCACGAGCTTAGCCGCATGGCGATGATAGACACGCTGACCCAGTTGCCGAACCGACGTTCCCTGTTGCAGCAGATGGAGTCTGCTATTCGCCGCACTTCGCGCATGGGCAGTTCCCTGGCGGTAGCATTCATAGATATTGATGAATTCAAACCGATCAACGATATCCACGGCCATCATGTCGGCGATGACGTGCTGCGCGCAATCGCCAAACGGCTGAATGCGGCAGTTCGCGGCTGCGATCTGGTGGCACGCATAGGCGGCGATGAATTTGTCGCACTGATCGAGGATATCAAGTCGGACCAGGATATCGTGCCCATTGTAGAGCGCATCATCCAGTCGCTACGTGAGGTGTTCTATATCGATAATCACGAGATCATTATCTCCGCCTCTGTCGGCATCGCCGTATCGCCGCGTGACGGCGATATGGAGCGCCTGATCGCCTGTGCCGATGCTGCCATGTACCGTGCCAAGTGCGACGGCAAGAACCAGTTCCGCTTTTTCGATTCGGATATCGAGCTGGCGTCCGACCGCCTGCTGGAGATGCAAAGCGATTTGCGCGAGGCGCTGGCCAAAGATCAGTTCAAGCTATATTTCCAGCCTAAAGTCGATAGTAAAAGCCATCGGCTGGCTGGGGTCGAAGCATTATTGCGCTGGCAGCACCCGATCAAGGGCAATATCGCCCCCGAGATATTCATCCCGGCCGCCGAGCGTTTCGGGCTCGTCAACCAGATTGGCGAATGGGTAATCGAGGAGGCATGCCGCACATTGCATCACATGCGCGAGCAAGGCATTGATCTTAATATATCTATCAACCTCTCGGCGCTGCAGTTCCGTAATGCCAACCTGGTGACGAATATACTGGCAACGCTCAAGCGTTTCGACCTGCCGC
>CAZBSR010000194.1:0-2718 GCA_964494575.1 uncultured Methylophilaceae bacterium
GGCTCTTACGGCAAGGATACCAAGGGCATGATACGCCAGCACCAGTTCGACAAAGTCGAGATGGTGCAGATCGTGCACCCGGAAAAAAGCTATGAAGTGCTGGAAGAAATGGTCGGCCATGCCGAGAATATTTTGAAGGCATTGGAGCTACCCTACCGGGTGGTCGCGCTCTGTACCGGAGACATGGGGTTTGGTGCAGCCAAGACTTACGATCTGGAGGTGTGGCTGCCGGCACAAGATACCTATCGCGAGATTTCTTCGGTGTCGAATTGCGAGGCTTTCCAGGCGCGTCGCTTGCAGGCGCGCTTTCGCAATGAAGCAGGCAAGACGGAGCTAGTGCATACGCTCAATGGTTCCGGCCTGGCGGTCGGCCGTACGCTTGTTGCCGTGCTGGAGAATTACCAGAATGCCGATGGTAGTGTGATGGTACCGGAGGTGCTACGCCCTTATATGGGTAACATCGAGCGCTTGCAGGCCTGAGACTTAACCTGGTTCACGACGGATCAATGCTCGTCTTTATTCTGATTTAGCGTCTCGATCAGCGTAATCTGCATGCGGTAATGCATGCGTACGAACCAGCGCCATAGCAGCATCACCAATACCCCGGCGATAACCAGTACCAATAGCGCGATTTCCACCGGCGGCAATATGTTGTAACTCAATGCGGTTATCAGCATGGCGATGGAGAGTATCGCGAAGGCCGGGACACCTTTTGAGATGAAGCGGCGCGTCTTGTCTGCATCTTCTCCCTGCATGCCCTGAGTCCCATGGTCAGCCAGCAGCAAGCCCAGGGCCTGCGTTTTCCGGTAAACCGCAATGAGGAAAGGCGCAGCTATTACCAATGCGATACCCCATACCAGGGATTTCTGCCACTCCATGGCGCTGGCCCATTGCGGCAAGCTAATGCGGCTGGAGCCGATCAGTTGGCTCCCGCCTATGAAAATGGCGCTGACCAGGCAGAGGTTCACAAATATCTGCAGCAGCATTTTGCGGTAGAGACCGGCCAATAGCGCGCGATCACCCTGAGGCTGCGCGCTTTGCAGCCATGATGTATATAGCTGGAAGAATCGCGCAACCCTGGTTGGCGTTTTACGAGACATATAGTCCGACAACGGGTCAGCAGCCTTGATCAAATACGGCGTAAGCAGTGTGGTGATGACCGAAGTCGCTACTACAACAGGGTAGAGGAAGTGGCTGATAACACCGAGCGACAACCCAAGCGTGGCGATGATGAAGGAAAACTCACCGATCTGCGCAAGGCCCATGCCTACACGCAATGAAGTCTTGCCATCATTACCTGCAGCCAGGGAGCCCAGGCCGCAGGAAATAATCTTGCCGACTACTACCGCGACAGTGACCAGGAGGATAGGCTTGGCATACTCGATGATAGTCGCTGGATCAAGCAGCAAGCCGATGGTAACGAAAAACACTGCACTGAACATATAACGCACCGGCGCTATGAGTTTCTCTATGGCCTTGATCTGGCGCGATTCGGCCATGATGGCGCCAATCATGAAGGCGCCTAGCGCGACACTGTAGTCGAGCTTGATGACCAGCAGGCAAAAGCCGAAACAAAGCGCGAGCACCGTGATCAGCAGCATTTCGTCGCGCTTGAAGGCCGCCACATATTTCAGCAGTCGCGGTACCAGCAGAATTCCTAACACCAGCGCCACTACCATGAACAGGCTTAATTTCGCGATGGTAGCTGCGGCTTCAATGGTTGAAACCGAGCCCGTCGCTGCGATGCCGGAAAGCAGCGCCATGATGCCGATAGCAAGGATGTCTTCCACAATCAGGATGCCGAACATGAGCTGGGCAAAACGCTCACGTTTCATATTCAGGTCTTCCAGCGCCTTGACGATAATGGTGGTGGACGACATGGCCAGCATGGCTCCGAGGAAGATCGCATCCATGGCTTTCCAGTCAAAGTACATGCCGATCTGATAACCGAGGATAGCCATGACTACGATTTCCGTTATCGCGGCGATAAATGCGGTGGCTCCGACAGCACGCAGCTTGCCCAGACTGAATTCGAGGCCGAGCGAGAACATCAGGAAGACAATCCCCAACTCGGAGAATATCTCTATGGTCGGCCTGTCGCTGATGAGCGGGAAGGGTGGGGTGTGCGGGCCGATAATCAGCCCGGCCAGGATATAGCCGAGTACTACAGGCTGCTTGAGCCGATGGAAGATGACAGTGACCAAGCCCGCCACCATCATGATGATAGCCAAGTCTTGTATGAATGATATTGCGTGCATGCGGAAAGCGCTTTCTGCTTCTGTGGTCCAGCTGATTATACTTTACTGAGGCGATATCCCGCTAAGGAGCACGTTTGGAATGTGTATCCTGCCAGGCAAGGTTAAAACTGGGCAGCACCGGCTGGTGATAACGTTCGAATTTTTCCAGTATTTTGTAATAGGTGCGTATCGATTCCACAAAAACGACGGGCGCGCCGCCGCTGGCATAGCCGTATTTTGCATTGACGTAATATTCTGCCTTATTCAACAGTGGCAGCGTCTTTTTGACATCGGCCCAGGTATCTGGATTAAGCTTCAGGCGCTGTGCCAATATACGGGCGTCTTCGAGATGCGCGTAGCCGATGTTGTAAGCGGCCAGTGCCATCCAGGTACGATCCGGCTCCTGCACCCGCTCCGGGATGGTTTCCCTCAGCTTGATAATATAGCGCGCGCCGCCGAGGATGCTTTGCCTGGCATCCAG
>CAZBSR010000195.1:0-2712 GCA_964494575.1 uncultured Methylophilaceae bacterium
CCCTCAGCTTGATAATATAGCGCGCGCCGCCGAGGATGCTTTGCCTGGCATCCAGTCTATCGGTCACGCCGAGGCTGTCCGCAGTGGCTTCTGTCAGCATCATCATCCCGCGTACATTGGTCGGTGAGGTGTTGAATCTGTCCCAGTGCGATTCCCGATAACTGACGGCAGCCAGCAAGCGCCAGTCTATGCCGGTAAGCTCCTGCGCTTCCTGAAACAGGCTGATATACGACGGCAGGGTGGTGCGCGTACGCTTTAGAAAAGTGGTCACATCGATCGCATCCAGACGTTCCGAATGGCCATAATAGCGATCAAGTAAATTGCGCAACGTACCGTCTTTCATGATGCGTGCGAAAAAAACATTGGCCTTGTTATACAGCCACTGATCGCCGTTTTTCGGGAAAGCCCAGGCTATTTTCTCGGGCTCGCCCAAGGCAAGCCCCACCCCCAGGTTCGGATAATAATTCTGTATCAGTGAAATGACATGATCATCGGCTACGGTGTAATCCAGCAAGCCCTCGGCCACTTGCTCCAGTAGCTCGTCAGAGCTGGCGTTGTCCAGTTCCTGCCAAGCCAGCAAGGGCTCATCCCTGCTGACCTCCTTCAACCGCTCGGCATAACTGGTACCTGCAGGCACTGCGATACGCTTGCCAAGCAGGTCTTGCAGGCTTTTTGGCTTGCTGTTCTGCTCGTTATTGAAAGCTATCTGTTCCTGGACGGTCTGGTAAGGCACCGAAAATCTCACCAGGTGTTTGCGGATACGGGTGATGCTGAGGTCGGCGGCGGCGAGATGTGCCTTGCCTTTGAGCAGGGTAGGGATAACCTTGGTGATGTTGTCTACCAGCAGGAATTTGACGCTATATTCTTCACCCAAATCTGCTGCAAACAGCTTGACCAAGTCATATTCCAAGCCGGAAAACTGATTATCGCCATTGATGAAATAAGTGTTCGGCCCGTTGTGGGTGACAACGATCAGTTCCTTCTTGTCGCTTTGCGGGCCCTTGTGCGGCTCGGATAGGTGCTGTACAGGCTCTTCGCAGGCCGTGAGTGTCAGGATAGTGAGTAGGATTAAGAGTGCGCGCACAGGCAAAGTTTCACCAACTTTATATACTTTGTCTAGCTGTAAAATTATGCCTGTAAAACTCGGCAACAAAGCTTCTGATGTTAAAATGCCGCCACGCGGAGAGGTGGCAGAGTGGTTGAATGTACCTGACTCGAAATCTAGGGTGGATATGGCAGAAAAGCGCACACCTTAGGTATAAAAGTTAACAGGCGATTTGCTGTATGCTAGTATCAGCGCGGCTCGGAGAGGTGGCAGAGTGGTTGAATGTACCTGACTCGAAATCAGGCATACGCGCAAGCGTATCGAGGGTTCGAATCCCTCCCTCTCCGCCACTGTGGCTGTTCTTAGAAAATCATGCAACTTTACCCAATAATTCATTAGGGGTTTTCTGCCTATTTTTCGAGAAGTATCAGGAGGAGGTATTCGATCTCTTATCGTCGCCGCGCGCGCAGGATACGATGGCGCAAACTACCATTGTCAGGGGCAGTATCATTTCCAGGCTTGCAACTATAGCCACCACGATCGAGCTGCTGGTATCACCTAGGCCTGAACCTGGGCCAATAATCACCATGGCATCGAGCAGTATGAACGTGATGGAAAGCGCGATCGCCGCCCGCGGTACTGCCTTGCCTTGAGCCCACTTGGCAGCCGCCCAAAGTACCAGAAATGGAAAGCTGAGGGCAGCAAGTAGAAGTAAAGCGTTTGGACTACCCAGATGCCGGACCCCACCCCCTGAATATGCCACCATCGCTACTATCAGGCATAAACATATCACTAGCAGCACGGAAGCGAAGTTTTTACTTGTCATGGTCATACCGTTCCTTTATCGAGGATTAAGGGCTGCAGCAGCTTTCACCAGGCCATTGCGGAGATAGCTGAATAGGATTGAGCCCGTATTCCCAGCTTTAGAGATGCTCGCGACGGAATCGTTCTTCTGCCAATAGTTTATGCCTGATACTTGGCTTAACCTAATTGCGCTATTGATAGCGTAACGCTTCAATAGGGTTCAGGCGCGCAGCCTTGCGTGCCGGGTAAAAGCCGAAGAAAACGCCCACACTGGCGGCTACGCTAAAGGCGAGGAATACCGACTGCCCTGAAATCACGACAGCCGCCGCAGTAAGCTTATTGACTAGCACGGCCCCACCTATGCCAATCACCAGGCCGATCAGGCATCCTATAATCGAGATGACAATCGCCTCCAGCAGGAATTGCAACAGGATATCGCGCTCACGTGCGCCAATCGCCATGCGTATGCCTATCTCACGGGTACGTTCCGTGACCGATACCAGCATGATATTCATGATACCTATGCCGCCGACCAGCAGCGATACCGATGCGATTGCGCCCAGCAGCATGGACATGATGCGGGTGGTTTCGGCCGCTGAATTGGCTAATGCGGTGAGGTTGCGCACAGTGAAATCGTCGTCTGCGCCTTCGCGTATATTATGCCGCTGACGCAGCAGGCTATTCAGGCCACTCTCCACCATGGGCATGGTTGCGGGGCTGCTTGCCTGCACCATGATCATCCTCACGCTGCCCGGCGTCTGGCCGCCGAATAGCTTACGCTGCGCGGTGGTATGCGGCACGATGATGGTATCGTCCTGGTCGCGGCCATCCAGACTCTGGCCTTTGCTTTCCAGCACACCCAG
>CAZBSR010000196.1:0-2704 GCA_964494575.1 uncultured Methylophilaceae bacterium
TTCTTCAATTTATTAATGGGGATACTGCCGTTTTTTTATTATATTGTTGGCTTTCCTGATTATTTATCAGGACTTTTACTATTAGCCTTAGGTAAAATCAGCTATGAAACTTATTTACCCAATATTGAGTATCGTAACCTTCATATTGCTTCTGGGTTTGGCCATTAAAAATGTCGAGCCTGTTGAGCTACATTACTATCTTGGTTCTGTCTGGCGTGCGCCATTGTCGCTAATGCTGCTGGTAAGTTTCTTCGCAGGAACACTTGCAGGACTCGTCATCTGTATTTCCCCGCTCATAAGGCAACGACGTCGCCTGGTGGCCCTGGAACGTGAATTGAAGACTCTCCAGGCAAACATCAACCCCAACCCTCACCCATGAGCATCGCAGGATGCAAGATTTACCAACTCTCTAAAAATCTTTCGATAGACAATAACAAATGATGGAACTCGAATACTGGTGGCTGCTGGCGCTACCCCTGTTTTTCACCCTCGGGTGGCTGGCCGCACGCGTAGATATCAACCAACTGATGGCCGAGTCGACAGCGCTGCCTGCCGCTTATTTTAAAGGCCTGAACTTCCTCATCAGCGACCAGCATGACAAGGCCATAGAAGCGTTTGTGGAGGCGGTGGAGGCCAATGCGAATTCCCTGGAGCTGCATTTTGCGCTGGGCAGCCTGTTCCGCCGGCGCGGGGAAGTAGACCGGGCGATCCACCTCCATCTGAGCCTGCTCGAACAAAAGGAACTGTCTGATCCACAGAAACAGGCGGTGATGGCCGAACTGGCGCAGGATTACCTCAAGGCCGGATTACTGGATCGTGCCGAAGAGTTATTCAAGTCGCTGAACGACAGTCGTTATAAACAGCCGGCCCTACGTGCATTACTGGAAATTTATGTGCGCGAGCGCGAATGGGAGCAGGCCATCGCCAGCGCCACTGAGTTGGAGCGCTTGTCCGGCGTACCTTTCCGCAAGGAAATTGCGCAGTATTACTGTGAAATGGCCATGAAATCCATGCTGAATAACGAGATGGATCTGGCCAGAGAGCAATTAGGACTCGCATTGGATGCCAACCAGAATTGTGTACGCGCAAACTCCATGCTGGGCGAAATAGAAGCAGAAGCCGGCGCACACGAAGCTGCGATCTCCATCTGGAAGCGCATCGAATTCCAGCAGCCCGATCATCTGAGCCTGATCGCGGCAAAGCTGCTGGGCTCTTACCGTGCGCTCGGTAAAGTTGACGACGGCATCAAGCTGCTGAACGGCTATCTGCAAACTTACAAGATGCAGTCGCTGATGAGTGTCGTATATGATGCCACCATGGCTGAGCAAGGCGCCGAGAGCGCAGCCAAGCTGGCGAGAGATGAGCTCAATAAGAAGCCTAGCCTGCAGACGTTGGACCAATTATTACAGGCACGCCTGTTATTGGAAGGCCCCAACAAGCCCAGCAAAAAGGAACAGCAGGATATCAATATCATGCAGCAAACAGTGCGCAATGCTATCGGCAACCGCAGCGCCTATTGTTGCGACCAATGCGGGTTCCGCGCCAGACATTATCATTGGCAATGCCCGGCTTGTAATGCCTGGGAATCACTGCCTCCCGAACCAAAAGAACCTACTGCATGACGAACCTGACTCATCTCGGTGCGGCCGACCCAAAGATCATAGTCGCGCTCGATTATGCGGATACCGCGAGCGCGCTCAATCTGGTGTCGCAATTGGACCCGGGCTTATGCCGCCTTAAGGTGGGCAAAGAACTCTTTACGGCGGCCGGTCCACAATTCGTGGAGGCCCTGGTTAGCAAAGGTTTTGATGTTTTCCTGGACCTCAAATTCCATGACATCCCCAACACCGTCGCCAAAGCGTGCGAAGCTGCTAGTAGACTGGGTGTATGGATGCTTAACGTCCACGCTTCAGGCGGATTGGCGATGATGCAGGCAGCCAGAAATGCTATTGAGGCAAGCCAGCAGCAGCCGCTATTGATCGCCGTAACAGTTTTGACCAGTATGGATGAGCCTGCGCTCAATGAAACAGGCGTAAATGGCAAAGTAGAGGATCAAGTCATGCGCCTGGCGAAACTGACCCAGCAAGCCGGGCTTGACGGCGTGGTCTGCTCCGCCCAAGAAGCCGCTGCATTAAGGCAGGCATTAGGCTCGCAATTCTGTCTGGTAACTCCAGGCATCCGGCCAGCAGATGCCAAAACTGACGACCAGTCGCGTATTACTACACCAGCTGAGGCCATGCGCTTAGGCGCCAGCTACCTGGTAATCGGGCGGCCGATCACTCAAGCCGCAGATCCATTACAAGCACTACAAAAAATTCACGAACAAATTGTGTAGCTTAACTTTTATTGTAAGCGCAACCCGTACATGGTATTTTTCCGTTCGGCAATGCAAATAGTATGAAAACGATTGCCACTTTCAAAAATTAACGGGAGAAAATAATATGAAAAAATTGATTTTTGTTTTTATTGCTCTGTTTGCGTTTTCATTCAGTGCATTTGCTGCGGTAAATCTCAATACAGCAAGCCAAGCCGAACTTGAAACCCTGGATGGCGTGGGCCCTGTCAAGGCCCAGGCTATTATTGATTATCGTAAAAAGAATGGTAATTTCAAATCTGTTGATGACCTGAACAAGGTAACAGGTTTTGGTGACAAGACTGTTAATGGTCTTAAGGACAAGGTTAACGTGAGCGGCTCGGGAAGCTC
>CAZBSR010000197.1:0-2702 GCA_964494575.1 uncultured Methylophilaceae bacterium
CGGATGTGGCCGGCGCTCGCAAATCTACTGCTGTCTCGCGCGACGCACTGCCAACCGCCTGGCTGCGCGACTATCTGCTGGCCCAGCTGGCGCTCATCGTCGCGGTCATTGCGCAAGCACCTATCGTGCTGTTGCTCACTTATTTTCTGCTGGCGGCAGGAGATCATTTCCGGCGCAAATTGATGGAATTTGTCGGCCCCTCGCATGCACGCAAGAAAGAGGCGCTCAGGATACTTGAGGAGATTGACATACAGATGCAGCGCTACCTGCTGGCTACGGTGATATCCAATATCCTGGTGGCCGTCAGTACATGGCTGGTTTTTGTGGCGCTGGATATGCAACAGCCAGGTGCATGGGGCGTTACCGCCGGCTTGCTGCACTTTATCCCTTATCTGGGACCGGTCCTGTTCGCCATAGCCAGCGGAGTGGCGGCCTTCCTGCAATTCGGCTCGCCGCTTTATGCCATCACCGTTGCAGGCATGTCGCTGCTGATCGCTACTGCAGTCGGACTGGTATTCATGACCTGGCTACAAGGCCGTTTCGCCAGGGTGAATACTGCAGTGCTATTCATTGCCTTGTTGTTTTTCGGCTGGCTATGGGGCGCCTGGGGATTACTGCTTGGCGCGCCGCTAGTTGCCGTCGTCAAAACCGTCTGCGATCGTGTGGAAATTCTCAAACCGGTCGGCGGACTGCTCGGCCGCTGACACAAGCTGTGTAAGCCATCGTACAGACGGTTACGGCTCATTAATGGACACTAGCCAGTGATTATTGACCTTCGTCCATTAATCCAAGAAAAAGGATAATCACCATGTTATATACGATTGCTGTCGTTCTTATCATCTTATGGCTGCTGGGATTAGTGAGCGCCTATACGCTGGGCGGTTTTATCCACATCCTGCTCGTCATCGCCATTGTTATTATCCTGCTGAGAGTCATCAGCGGGCGCAAACCGCTTTAGGCCGTTTTATTAATCAATGCTTAACATGGCCTAATCATGAAAAGCATGAGGTGTGATTCATGGCTTTAGCTAGGCTTCAAAAGAACGTTAACCAGTAACGCCACTCTTACATTACATGGAACGGTTATCTCCAAATTGTCCGTTCCGGTTATTAGTTAACTTTTATAAGGAGCTTTATCATGTGGACCAAACCATCTGCTACAGAAATGCGTTTTGGCTTTGAAGTTACCATGTATGTATGCAATAGATAATCAGGGCTACATGGTTAGTTCAAGTTAAGACCAAGTACTGAAATAAAGGCGGGGCTTTTGTCCCCGCCTTTATTTTTGCCATTTGCAGCTTAGCCTCCATGAACGTTAGCGTTATCACCCTGTCATTAACAGTGAGTGATACCATCGACCTCTTAATTGCCTATCTGACCCTTACGCTGACATCTTATGCAATCTCCGGCAACACCCACAGCCATCGCCCCTAAAACCCCGACGCCAACGCGGCGCCTATCGCCGCTACGCGAGTTATGGCCTTTTTTACGCCCCTATCGCTTGCAGATCCTGCTGGCTTTCGTACTGCTGTGCTTGGGCTCGGCTACGCTTTTAATGGTGCCACTGGCTTTTCGCGACCTGATTGATTTTGGTTTTGGCGAAGCAGCCAAACCCAGGCCGGGACTGGCTGGGCACTTGAGCCTGAACGGCCATTTTCTGGTTATGTTTGGGCTGGCAAGTTTCTGGGCACTGATGATCGCAGCACGCTACTACACTGTTTCATGGGTGGGCGAGCGCGTCACCGTCGATTTGCGCAGTGCGGTCTATGCTCGTGTGCTCACCCAGTCCCCGCAGTTCTTTGAGACCCTGCAAACCGGGGAAGTGTTATCGCGCCTTACCGGCGACACCACGCTGATCCAGACCGTGGTCGGCAGCTCCGTATCCATGGGTTTGCGCAGCCTGTTCCAGTTCATCGGCGGCATGGCCATGCTGGCGGTCACCAGCTTTTACCTGTTTTCGATCAATCTGGGCCTGATGCTGCTACTGATACTGCCCATCATGATTATCGGTCGTGCGGTCAAAAAGCTGTCGCGCGAATCGCAGGACCGTATCGCGGACAGTTCTGCCATGGCAGGCGAAATCCTCAACGCCATTCCCACCGTGCAATCCTATACGCAGGAGCAGCGCGAGATCGGCCGCTTCAGCAAAAGCGCAGACATCAGTTTTGAAACAGCCATCCGCCGCGTGCGGGTACGTTCCGCATTAACGGTCATGATGGTGACCGCCGTACTCGGCACCATCATTTTTGTGCTATGGATAGGTGCGCGGCAGGTCAATGCCGGCAGCATGACTGGCGGCGAACTGGCTTCCTTTGTGCTGTACGCCATGATGGTAGCTGGCGCGGTAGGCACCATGGCAGAAGTATGGGGCGATGTGATGCGTGCAGCAGGGGCGACCGAGCGCCTGCTTGAATTGCTGCATGCGGAAACAGCCATCGCCGAGCCGGCGCGACCCGACGCATTAAAAGACAGTTCGCAGGCTTCCATCCAGTTCAAGCAGGTGACATTCAACTACCCCTCGCGGCCCGACACCCCTGCGCTGGACAATATTACGCTGGACATCGCCGCTGGTGAGACCATCGCACTGGTCGGGCCTTCAGGCGCTGGCAAGACCACGCTGTTCCAGCTGCTGCTGCGTTTCTATGATGTAAGCATGGGCAATATCACCATCAACAACCAGGATATCCGCCAGCTCAGCCTGAC
>CAZBSR010000198.1:0-2693 GCA_964494575.1 uncultured Methylophilaceae bacterium
GATGAGGCGCGCACCTTCGGTATGGAAGGCATGTTCCGCCAATTGGGCATCTACTCCCATCTGGGCCAGTTGTATGAGCCGCAGGATTCCGACCAGGTCATGTATTACAAGGAGCAGAAGGACGGCCAGATTCTTGAGGAAGGCATCAATGAAGCAGGCTCCTTCTCATCCTGGATAGCTGCGGCTACGTCATACAGCGTCACCGGCGTGCAGATGATCCCGTTCTACATCTTCTACTCCATGTTCGGTTTCCAGCGTATCGGTGACCTGGCATGGGCAGCGGGTGATTCGCGTGCGCGCGGCTTCCTGCTTGGTGCAACGGCCGGGCGCACTACGTTGAACGGCGAAGGCTTGCAGCATGAGGATGGCCACAGCCACCTGATGTCGGCCACCATCCCTAATTGCATCTCTTATGACCCGACATTTGCCTACGAGCTGGCCGTGATCATCCAGGAAGGTTTGCGCCGCATGGTGCAGAACCAGGAGGATGTGTATTACTACATCACCCTGATGAATGAAAACTACAGCCATCCTGCATTGCCGAAAGGTGTCGAAGAAGGCATCCTCAAGGGCATGTACGCCTTCTCCAAGTCCAAGGCGAAAGGCCCGAAAGTCCAGCTCATGGGCAGCGGGGTCATCCTGCGCGAAGTCATCGCCGCAGGCGAATTGCTGGAGAAGGACTGGGGCGTATCGGCGGATGTCTGGAGCGTGACCAGCTTTACCGAGTTGCGCCGCGAGGGCATCGATACCGAGCGCTACAATATGCTGCATCCCGACAAACCGCAGAAGGATAGTTATGTCGCGGCCTGCCTGAAAAAGGCTGAAGGCCCGGTGATCGCATCGACCGACTATATGAGGTCTTTTGCCGAACAGATACGCGGTTTCATCCCGCAACGCTTTGTCGCATTGGGCACTGACGGTTTCGGGCGTTCCGATAGCCGCGAGGCACTGCGCCGCTTCTTTGAAGTGGACCGCTATTACGTCGTCGTGGCTGCGCTGAAAGCGCTGGCTGATGAAGGCAAGCTGCCTGCTGCCAAGGCTGCAGAGGCGATCAAGAAGTACCAGATCGATGCTTCCAAACCTAACCCAACAACCGTATAAAGGAGACGAACATGGCCATTAAAGACGTGCTCGTCCCGGACATCGGCGACTTCGAGAGCGTGGATATCATCGAAGTGCTGGTCAAGGTCGGCGACAGCATCAATAAAGAAGACCCGCTCATTACCCTGGAAACCGACAAGGCTTCCATGGATATCCCTGCGCCTTTTGCCGGCGTGGTGAAAGAGCTCAAGGTCAAGGTTGGCGACAAGACCTCCAAGGGCGGCCTGATCTTGACCGTGGATGTGGCTGCTGACGCCCCTGCGGAAAAACCCGCTGAAACCCCGGCGCCTGAAACAAAAGCCGGGACCACGATTGAGCCTGCCGCAAAAGCTGCGCTGGTAGCCGAAACGCATGCCAGTGCGCCAGCGCCTACGCGGCCCGCACCGGAGCCGCCAAAACCTATTGCGCCGAAACACACACCCAATCCGATTGGTGCCAGCGCTGTTACTGCTTCCGGCAAAAGTGCTCATGCAAGTCCGTCGGTGCGCAAGGTTGCGCGCGAACTCGGTGCCAATCTGGCATTGATCACCGGCAGCGGCCCCAAGAACAGGATATTGCTGGAAGATGTACGCGCCTTCGTCAAGGGCGAGCTTTCCAAGCCGCGCGCCGAAACACCGGTTGGCGGCATGGTCGTCGCCCAGGTGCCAGTCATCGACTTCAGCCAGTTCGGTGAAGTCGAGACCAAGCCTCTATCACGCATCAAAAAGATTTCCGGGGCAAACCTGCACCGCAACTGGGTCACAGCGCCGCACGTCACGCAATTCGACGAAGCCGATATCACCGACCTGGAGGAATTCCGCAAATCCATGCTGGCCGACGCCGAGAAACGCGGTGTCAAGCTGACCATGCTCGCATTCCTGATCAAGGCTTCGGTCAACGCGCTCAAGACCTATCCCAATTTCAATTCGTCGTTATCTGCCGATGGCGATAGCCTGATCATGAAGCAGTATTTCAATATCGGCTTTGCCTGCGATACGCCGGATGGCCTGGTAGTGCCGGTAGTGCGCGACGTGAATCAAAAGGACGTACTGGATATCGCGCGCGACCTCGCCGACCTGTCATCCCGGGCACGCGAACGCAAACTGAAGGTTGAAGAAATGCAAGGCGGCTGCTTCACCATATCCAGCCTCGGTGGCATCGGCGGCACTGCATTCACGCCCATCATCAATTGCCCTGAAGTGGCGATCCTTGGCGTGTCTCGCTCATCCATGCAGCCGGTTTACGACGCCAAGACCAAGAGCTTTGAGCCGCGCCTGATACTGCCGTTATCATTGTCCTACGATCACCGCGTAGTGGATGGTGCCGATGGTGCACGCTTCACCAGCCATATGCGGATGATGCTTTCAGACGTCCGTAGATTGTTACTTTAGTCTCTCGGCTTAACAGGAATTATCCATGAGTAATGTTGTTGAAGTATTAGTGCCCGATATCGGCAATTTCGATAGCGTCGACATCATCGAGGTGCTGGTCAAGCCGGGCGATGTCGTCGCCAAGGAAGATTCGCTTATCACGCTGGAGTCCGACAAGGCCTCGATGGATATCCCATCGTCGCATGCCGGCACGGTAAAAGAACTCAAAGTCAAAGTGGGCGA
>CAZBSR010000199.1:0-2650 GCA_964494575.1 uncultured Methylophilaceae bacterium
ATGCCCTGGGAGGCAATATCCATGCGGATCCCAAGGCATCTATTATCAGGCATTTGTTATTCGTGAACCCTCAACAAAAAACCCGCCTGAAAGCGGGTTTTTTGCCAGATCTATTTGACCAGAACTAAACGAATCTAGCTGTTATTAGCCGCGCGTTTACGCTCATGCTCTAGCAGGAAGCGCTTGCGGATACGGATGGATTTGGGTGTCAGCTCGACCAGCTCGTCGTCGTCAATAAATTCTACGGCAGACTCCAGCGTTAACTGCACGGCAGGCACCAGGCGCACGGCTTCATCAGTACCGGAAGAACGCACGTTCGTCAGTTGCTTGCCCTTGATCGGGTTAACTATCAGGTCGTTATCACGGCTATGGATGCCGATGACCATGCCCTGGTACAGGCGATCCCCAGGAACCGAGAACATGCGGCCGCGATCCTGCAACTTCCATAGCGCGTAAGCCACTGCCTCGCCTTGTTCCGAAGAAATCAGTACGCCATTACGGCGGCCCGGCATATCGGGTTTGACCGGTGCATAGTCATCGAATATGTGCGCCATGAGGCCGGTACCGCGCGTCATGGTCAGGAATTCGCCCTGCAGGCCGATCAGGCCCCGCGCAGGAATACGGTATTCAAGACGGGTACGGCCATTGCCGTCAGACTCCATATTGGTCAGCTCACCGCGGCGGCGTCCCAGTTCTTCCATCACTGTGCCCTGGCAGTCATCTTCCACGTCTATGGTGAGGATTTCATACGGTTCGCATTTTTGGCCATCCACTTCACGGTAAACCACTTTCGGCTTACCCACGGCCAACTCGAAACCTTCGCGGCGCATGGTTTCCAGAAGGATGGTCAGATGCAGTTCACCACGGCCGGATACACGGAATACATCCGCATCAGCGGTCTCTTCCACTCTCAAAGCCACATTGACCAGCAACTCCTTGGTCAGGCGGTCGCGAATCTGGCGGCTAGTGACAAACTTGCCTTCGGTACCGGCCAGCGGCGAGGAATTCACCATGAAGTCCATGGTCAATGTCGGCTCGTCCACGCCGGTCACTGGCAGGCCTACCGGATTTTCGCGGTCGGCAATGGTGAAACCGATACCGATTTCATCAAGGCCGGAAATAATCACAATATGCCCAGCTTCAGCATCTTCCACCGGCACGCGCTCCAGCCCTTCAAAACCGAGCACCTGATTGACCTTGCCCTGGCCTACGAGCGTATCGCCATTCATGACTGAAACCATTTGGCCGGTCTTGATGCGGCCATTGCGCACACGGCCAATGCCGAGCCTGCCGGTATAACTGGAATAATCGAGCGCCGAAATCTGCATTTGCAGCGGCGCATTGCTATCGCCCTCAGGCGGTTTGACGTGCGTCAGGATGGTTTCGAACAGCGGACGCATATTGTCGGACGGCTTGTTTAAGTCCAGCGTAGCATAGCCATTCAATGCCGATGCATAGACGATGGGGAAATCCAGTTGCTCATCGGTCGCACCCAGATTGGCGAAGAGGTCGAACGTATGATTGATCACCCAGTCGCAACGCGCACCGGGACGGTCCACCTTATTGATGACAACGATAGGCTTCAGGCCCAGCGCCAGCGCCTTCTTGGTGACAAAGCGCGTTTGCGGCATGGGGCCTTCGACTGCATCCACGAGCAACAGTACACCATCCACCATACCCAGCACGCGCTCCACCTCGCCACCGAAGTCGGCATGGCCTGGCGTATCTACGATATTGACATGCGTGCCTTCATAATTGATAGCCGTATTCTTGGCCAGAATCGTAATGCCGCGCTCTCGTTCCAGATCGCTGGAGTCCATGACTCGTTCTACTACCTGGGAATGTGAGGAAAAAGTGCCGGATTGTTGCAGGAGCTTATCCACCATGGTGGTTTTGCCATGGTCTACGTGGGCAATGATTGCTATATTACGGAGGGCGCGGGACATTTTATTTGATTCTCTGAATTCTCGAAAAGTGCGCGATTCTAGCATATTCAGGCCATAAACCCCGCACGTAATTCATAAAAGCTTTGACATTAGGGGATGAACGCGTATACTGCGCGCTTCGATTGAAACGCTGCCAGCCAGCTTGATCGATGATTCATTGCCCTGACCTCTTCTTGAAGCTTGTACTTTCAGCTATCTTTTGCTTTACCGGTTAGTGGCTATGCCCGTGCGCCGGTAAACATACTTAACACACCTGTTTCGTGTTTGCGCTTTTATGTTACGTAAATTTATTTACAGTGACATGCTTGCGTCTGCTTATGTTGTAACTACTAGCGCCCTATTAAGTTATTGCAAATTAGGGAATTTATGTCTTTTGAAAATCTGAATTTGAACCCAGCCATTCTTCGTGCCATTGAAGAGTCTGGTTACACCACCGCTACACCTATCCAGGCTCAGGCGATTCCTGAAGTCATGGCCGGCCACGATCTGATGGCCTCTGCACAAACCGGCACCGGCAAGACCGCTGCCTTTACCCTGCCAGCATTGAATCTGCTGGCAACACCTCACCCATCCAACAGCCGCGGCCCACGCATCATGGTGCTGGTGCCGACCCGCGAACTTGCCGCACAGGTAAATGAAGCCGTGCGCAAATATGGCAAATTCCTGCGCGTACGTACTGTAAGTATCGTCGGCGGCATGCCTTA
>CAZBSR010000200.1:0-2643 GCA_964494575.1 uncultured Methylophilaceae bacterium
GCCGCTTGTCATACTGCTTTTTACCCTTGGCAAGCCCGATCTGGATTTTGATTTTTCCACGGGTGTAGTGCATATCCAGCGGCACCAAAGTGTAGCCGGCCACCTGCACTTTACCTATGAGCTTGGCGATTTCTTCGGAGTGCAGCAATAGTTTGCGCGTGCGGATGGAATCCGGACGCACATGCGTGGAAGCCGACCCCAGCGGGGTGACATGGCAGCCAATCAGGTAGATCTCGCCGTGCTGGATGATGACGTAGGCTTCCTTGAGTTGGATGCGATTATCACGGATAGCCTTGACTTCCCACCCCTCAAGCACGATGCCGGCTTCGTATTTTTCCTCGATGAAGTAATCGTGAAAGGCTTTTTTGTTTTGTGCGATGCTCATGTAAATACGATATAGCTTAAAATTGCCATTTTACTCTAGTTGAAACTTTCCAATGGCGCGGGTTGAAAAGACTGTTCTGGTTAACCACTCGGCGGAGCAGATGTATGCTCTGGTAGACGCAGTAGAACAATACCCCGAGTTTCTGCCCTGGTGCGGCGGTATTGATTTGATCAAGCGCGATGAAACGACTACAACCGCTACCTTGCACATTGATTTTCATGGCATCCAGCAGCATTTCACCACCGAGAACCAAAAGACCTATCCGCATCTGATGGAGATCAGCCTGAAGGATGGCCCATTCAAGCATCTGGAGGGTATCTGGCGCTTTATCGAGCTTGCCGACGATGCCTGCAAAATCGAGTTCCGGCTAAACTATGAGTTCTCCAATATCTTTCTGGAAAAACTGATCTCGCCGGTATTCAGCCATATTGCCAATACCTTTGTCGATGGCTTTGTGGCCCGAGCTGAGCAGGTATACAAGTGAACAGGACTTAATGATGAGCCACGAAATCATGGTGGAAATCGCCTACGCGCTGCCTGAACAACAAGTCATCATCCCGATAAGAATGGCTGAAGGCGCTACGGCGGAGGAAGCCATCAAAGCTTCGGGTATTATCAATAAATTTCCAGAAATAGACCTGGGCATCAACAGGATCGGCGTTTTTGGAAAGCTGGCCAAGCTGGATGCAGCCTTAAGAGACCTGGATCGCGTCGAGATTTACCGCCCCCTTATCGCCGATCCCAAAGAGGTTCGACGCCAGCGGGCAAACGAAGGCAAGGTGATGAAAAAAGGCGGCGGTTCTCTTGATAGCAACAGCGAGAACGAAGCCACCTCTTAGGCTATTGAATAATTTAGTTATTCGCAATACTGCTCGACGTCTTTTTGAGCCTGCTCAAGACCTTGGGCGATGTCAGCATCACCAAGATACTCGCGCTCACCCTTTTCATTGGTTTTACTCATACGGCCACCCAATTTATAGGAATTGTAATTGGCTTTGGCACTAGTGCAATTTTGCTGCTTTTGCTTTAGCTCGGCCTCTGTTTGCTCTGCCTTTTTCTTGTCATCCTCAGCTTTTTCCTGACGTTTTATTGCCTCGCCCTCACTGGATGCTGCTTTCTTTTTTGCATTTGTGCCGGCAGCTTTAGGAGCAGGAGCAGCTTCAGAAGGTGCGGCATCAGAAGCGGTGGGTTTCGCAGTTACTGGCTTTTTACCCGTGATGGATAATTGCTGCACATTCGAAGGCGGCGGCGTGTCTGAATAACGGGTTACACCGTCCTTGTCCTTCCATTTATAAACCTCGGCATTCGCTGCCAGCGGCAATATCATTAAAGCCGATAAGGCGATCCATAACCATTTGTTCATGTGTTTTCCTTAACTGCGAATGATGTAATACATAGACATTAAGGCGCTTACGCACTGTCGTCAATGGTTACTAACTCGCTGACTATCTATTCGTTGACATCGGGCGATAGTTTGAGATTTACCCAAAGCCAGCTAGCCGGTATAATCGCCTTTTGCCGGAAAGGTCTTCCATGCGTCTGCTGCAAAATGCGCTCACTTTCGATGATGTTCTGCTGGTTCCTGCTCACTCGAACATCCTGCCACGCGAAGTCAGCCTCGCTACACAACTCACTCGTTCCATCCGCCTGAATATCCCGCTGGTCTCCGCTGCCATGGATACTGTTACCGAGGCGCCGCTCGCCATTGTGCTGGCCCAGGAGGGCGGCATGGGGATTATTCATAAGAATATGTCTATTGCACAGCAAGCCGCACATGTGTCGCGCGTAAAACGTTTCGAATCTGGGGTAGTGATCGACCCGGTGACGATTCAGCCGCACATGACCGTACGTGACGTGCTGGCACTGACGCGTCAACACAGGATTTCAGGGTTGCCGGTAGTCGATGGCAACAAGGTAGTCGGCATCGTGACCAATCGCGACCTGCGCTTCGAGACCAATCTTGACCAGGCCATCAGCAACATCATGACGCCAAAAGAGCGGCTCATCACCGTGCGTGAAGGCGCGAGCCTGGAAGAAGCCACAGCACTGCTGCACAAGCACCGGCTGGAGCGTGTGCTTGTGATCAACAGTAACTTCGAGCTAAAAGGCCTGATTACAGTCAAGGACATACAGAAATCCAGCGAACACCCGCTGGCGAGCAAGGACAGCAAAGGTCGCTTGCGCGTAGGCGCAGCAGTCGGCGTAGGCGAAGGCACTGAAGAACGTGTCGCCGCACTGGTAGAGGCCGGGGTGGATGC
>CAZBSR010000201.1:0-2628 GCA_964494575.1 uncultured Methylophilaceae bacterium
CGTGGACGCCGGTTCGATTCCGACTCCCGCCTCCAGTAGCTATGTTCATAGCTACATCAGTTCAACTATATTTCCCTCCAAGCTTTAAATTTTTTCTGCTATTGAATAGCTTTGGCACCCCTTTGTGTACTATTTGGGTAACGGCCAATTGCCTGGCTCGGTTGTTGCTATTGCTTTACTTTAACGATGGATTCACTTTAAATAATACTTACGTATAAAACCAGTTAGAATCTTGGTGTAAAGTAATCAATAAGAAAATGATTCAATAAGAAAAAGGTTTCGCAGCAAATCAACTGATGATGACAGACACGCAGGCGATTAATCAAACCAGTGCAATAGACGAATCCCGCAGCGCCGGCCATGAGAAGGTAGACTCATTGCTCGAATGCTTGCTGGTGCTTTGCCGGGTTCACAATGTATCGACCAGCCGGGATGCATTGACCGCTGGCCTGCCGATGCCGAGTGGACGCCTCACCCCCGCCTTGTTCAAGCGCGCTGCTACGCGTGCACACCTGACTACCAAGGTTATTAAAAAGCCGCTGTTACAAATCCCGGGCGAATTCCTGCCCATCATTCTTTTGCTGAAAAACGAAGAGGCCTGTCTTCTGGCTGGTTGGGACGCAGACAGAAAAAATGCGCGGCTCATCCTGGCATCGGCTCCCGATGCCGAGGTTCTACTGCCGATCGAAGAACTCTCTGATCGTTATATGGGCCATGCTATTTTCGTCAAACCCCAATACCGGTTTGATGCGCGTGCCCCGGCGGTGGGGGACGTAAAACTTCAGCACTGGTTCTGGGGGGTGCTGTCGGAAAATAGCCGCATTTATCGCGACATCATGTTGGCGGCATTCCTGATCAACATCTTTGCGCTGGCCATGCCGCTTTTCACGATGAATGTATACGATCGCATCGTACCGAACCGTTCGGTGGAAACCTTATGGATGCTCGCTTTGGGGGTTTCGCTCATAGTAATTGGCGATTTTGTGCTGCGCACGATGCGCGCCTATTTTCTAGACTGGGCCAGCAAGCGCGTGGAGCTGAAGCTGTCATCGCGCATTATGGAGCGGGTACTTGGTGTACGGCTGGAAAACCGGCCGATGTCGGTAGGTTCGTTTGCATCCAATCTCAGGTCGTTTGAAACTGTTCGCGATTTCATCACTTCCGCCACCATTACAACATTTATTGATATTCCATTCGCCTTCATCTTTATTATTGTGATGGCGTGGATTTCCTGGCCGATGATCATCCCTGTGATGCTGGGTGCCATTTTCATGCTGGTTTATGCATTGAGCGTACAGACCAAGATGCATGAGCTTTCTGAGACCATGTATCGCGCGGGGGCCATGCGAAATGCGACCCTGATCGAAAGCCTTGTAGCGCTGGAAACTGTTAAGTCGCTCGGTATCGAAGGCATCATGCAGTCGAGGTGGGAAAAAAGTACGGCATTCCTGGCGGAAGTGAGTGGAAAGCTGCGCCTGCTGTCTGCCAGCATCAATAATGGCTCTGCGGGCCTTCAGCAAGTCATTACGGTAATTCTTGTCCTGCTTGGTGTGTATTTAATGATGAATGGTGAACTCACCATGGGCGGCCTGATCGCATCCACCATGCTTGCTGGAAGAGCGCTATCGCCCATATCCCAGGCTGCCGGCTTGATGACTCAATATCACAATGCCACAACGGCATTAACCTCTCTTGAAACTATCATGGGCAACCCGGTCGAGCGCCCCGATGATTCCTCCTTTTTATCCAGAAGCAGATTCTCAGGGGATATCGAGTTTCGCGAAGTGAGCTTCAACTACCCCGGTTCGGATATGGACGCCCTGACCAATGTCTCTTTCAAGATCAAGACCGGCGAGCATATCGCTATTCTCGGCCGCATGGGTTCGGGTAAAACTACCCTGCAAAAATTGATCCTGGGCTTATTCCAGCCCACCAAAGGTTCCGTTCTGATAGACGGTATCGATTTAAGGCAGCTGGACCCGGCAGAACTCAGGCGCAGCATAGGTTATGTGCAGCAGGATACCCATCTGTTCTTTGGCACGATGCGGGAAAACATTACGATTTCTGCACCAAATGTGGATGACGCGGCGATTGTGCATGCCGCTCGGGTAGGAGGTATAGACGAGTTCATTAACTTGCATCCCAAGGGTTATGACATGGCCGTGGGCGAGCGCGGCGAGACGCTTTCCGGTGGGCAGAAGCAGGGCGTTGGTATTGCACGTGCAATGCTCAGCCACCCTGCGATCCTGTTGCTGGATGAGCCTACCAGCGCGATGGACCACTCCGGCGAGGAAGTCGTCAGGCAACGGTTGAAAGAGGAAACGCTGGGCAAAACACTCATCCTGATTACGCACCGGTCTTCGCTGTTTGATCTTGTGGACAGGATTATCGTGATTGATTCCGGCCGCATCATGGCGGACGGCCCGAAAGATGAAATCATTGAGGCGTTGCGTTCTGGCAGGATTGGAAAGGCTTTATGAGTCAAGACCTTTACAACCTGATGGGAAAGGCAAACGGCTTTTTTAAAAGGAATGCCTGGGTCACCAAGCCCATCCATTACCTGCTCGAGCGTTGGGTGCCAAAGGATACTACCGAGGATCCCAGTTGGAATGAAGAAATCGATCTGGC
>CAZBSR010000202.1:0-2590 GCA_964494575.1 uncultured Methylophilaceae bacterium
TATCGATCTCCACGCGCTCGCCGGCACGCAGGTCGCCCAATGTCTTTCCTGAAAGCTTGCCGTATTCGGCAAAACTGTTGACCGAATAAAACACGTCCCCGTTATCGGCGAGATAGGCATGGCCCTTCTCGATCAATGTGCTGATCATTTGGATCACGCCATCGATATGCTCTGTTGCGCGCGGCTCGATATCAGGCCGCAAAACACCGAGCTTGGCTGAATCTTCATCCATTGCATCAATGAAGCGCTGCGTCAGCGCCCCGATGGATTCATTATTCTCATTGGCGCGCTGGATGATCTTGTCATCGACATCAGTAATATTGCGCACATAGGTCACATCAAAACCGGACGCGCGCAGCCAGCGGCTGACCATGTCGAACACCACCATCACGCGGGCATGACCAAGATGGCAATAGTCATATACGGTCATACCGCATACATACATGCTGACCTTGCCAGATACAATAGGGATGAATTCCTGTTTTTCGCGTGCGATGGAGTTATAGATTTTTAGCATGGATGAGGAAAAATTAAGAATTAGTCAGAGAATATGGGTGCTGGATGGGAGGTTAGGTTAGTCGCATCAAGGTTACAAGACCCCAAATAAATCGTCCGGAATGAGGATGGGCTATGGAGCTTAAATCGGCTTGTTGTTAGAATCGGGCTTAAGAAAATTTTCAAAAAGTATATCACAATGACGTTATCCCGCGTTCTGCCCTATGCTGCGTTATTGCTGGTGTTGCTGACGATCGCCCCTGCGCAGGCCGATGACCTAAAGGATATTTCGCAACTGGCGAATCAGGGCCAACAGGCAGCCGCACTGAACCGTATCAATACTTATCTCAGCACCAACCCCAACGATGTACAGGCGATGTTCATCAAAGGTGTCATCCTGGCCGAGCAGAACCGGCGCGATGAGGCTATCAAGGTATTCACCGAGCTCACCGAGAAATATCCCAACCTGCCGGAACCCTATAACAACCTGGCCGTTCTGTATGCGGACCAGGGTCAATACGACAAAGCCAGAAAAGCGTTGGAAACCGCGATCAGGACTCATCCCAGCTACGCAACCGCCCACGAAAACCTGGGGGACATTTATGCGCGCATGGCTTCGGAAGCCTATGACAAGGCGTTGCAGCTGGACAATGGCAATACCCGTACGCAAAACAAACTGTCATTGATCAAAGATCTGTTCTCCACCTCAGGCAAGCCGGTTCAGCTCGCCAGCAGGGCGCCTGTAGCCAGGCCTGCAACCAAAGAGCCTGCCAAAGAAACTGCAAAGACCGAAACCTTGACGCCAGTATTACCGATAAGACCTGCAGAGCCGGCCAAAGCACCGGAGCCGAAACCGGTGGTCACGTCGAAAGTGGCCGAGCCCGAGAAAACTGTGGCGGCGGCCAAGCCGGCAGCCAAAGAAACACCCCCTGCCAATAACGTCAACAAAGACGCGAGCAAAGAGATTACTGCCGCGGTACAGGGTTGGGCCAAAGCATGGTCATCGAAAAAAGTAGATCGTTATCTGGCGAGCTACGCCGACAATTTCCAGACACCTGACGGGCTGAGCCGCAAAGACTGGGAGCAACTGCGCCGCGAGCGCATTACCAAACCATCCAGCATCCAGGTGGAAGTCAGCAGGATAAATATCAGGATGAAAGATAACGACGAGGCACGGGTAAGTTTCCGGCAGGGTTATCGTGCCGGCAAGACCACCATGCGCACCGCCAAGACCCTGGTAATGAAAAAAGCTGGAGATAGCTGGCTGATCAGGCAGGAACTGGCGGGTGACTGATCCACAGGCTCAGGCAGGTTTGGCAATCAAGTTATAAAAACCGGATGTAAAGTAAAAGTTATGATCAAAGTTATAATCACCCCATGCGAAAACTCAATCTAGCACTTCAATTCGCGCTCGTTGCAAGTGCATTGCTGCCGTGGAATGCGACCGCCATTGATGGCACCCAATTCAGCGGCCAGTTGAGCGGATTGACCGCTGGCAACAAATTCAGCTCGAACTATACAGAGAGTTTGCTGGTTAAAAGCCTCATTGAAGTGACTCAGGGCAAGCTGCAACAGGCGCTGGATACGACAGACCAGTTATTGCGCACCACGCCGAATTTTAAGCTTGCGCATCTGGTACGTGGCGACCTGCTTATGGCTCGCGCCCAGCAACTGCAGTCCTTCGGCAATGATGCCGCCATCTCGCCGGAAGCGATTGAAGGCTTTCGCGAAGAAGCGCGCTCGCGTATTGACCGCTACCTCTCCGAACAGGCTTCCCACAAGGTTCCGGAAGCCATCTGGCAACTCGATTCCAGCCAGCATTATGCAATCGTGGTTGATACCGATAAGTCGCGGCTATATCTGTACCGCAACGAAAATGGCAAGCCGAGCTATGTTGCCGACTATTACGTCACCCTTGGCAAAAACGGCGGCGAGAAGCACACGGAAGGTGATAAGCGGACCCCGCTCGGCGTATATCTCGCCAGCAGCAAGCTGACCAGGAAGCTGCCGGATTTTTATGGCGACGCCGCTTACCCGCTGGATTACCCCAATGAATGGGACAAGCAGCAGGGCAAGAAAGGCCATGGCATATGGC
>CAZBSR010000203.1:0-2587 GCA_964494575.1 uncultured Methylophilaceae bacterium
TTCACCAGCCCGGCTTCAAGCGCTGCGAGATTCACCTTATCCAGCTCCTTCACCTCGATGCCGCCTTGGTATTTGAGTGAGCGGATGGTGGCAACGATGACAGAAGCCGCCGGCTTGATACCCAGTTTGCGGCACTTGATATCGATGAATTTCTCCGCCCCAAGGTCGGCGCCAAAACCGGCTTCCGTCACCACATAATCCGAAAGCCGCAGCGCCAGCTTTGTCGCAATCGCCGAATTACAGCCGTGAGCGATATTGGCGAAAGGGCCGCCGTGAATGAAGGCAGGTGTATGTTCCAGCGTCTGTACCAGATTAGGCTTGATGGCATCCTTCAACAGCACGGCCATTGCGCCATGCGCTTTCAGGTCGCGCGCCGTCACCGGCTGACCTTGATAGCTGTAACCGATCACGATGTCGCCCAAGCGCTTTTTCAGGTCTTTAAGCGAATCGCTCAGGCAGAAGATCGCCATCACTTCGGAAGCGACCACGATATCGAATCCGTCTTCGCGCGCCTGGCCGTTCACTTTGCCGCCAAGGCCGACCACGATCTGCCGCAGCGCACGGTCATTCATGTCCACCACGCGCTTCCAGGCCACCTGGCGCGGGTCTATGCCAAGCGCATTGCCGTGATGGATATGGTTATCGATGAGCGCCGAGAGCAGGTTATGCGCCAGCGAGATGGCAGAAAAATCGCCAGTGAAATGCAGGTTGATGTCTTCCATTGGCATTACTTGCGCGTGGCCGCCGCCAGCCGCCCCGCCCTTCATGCCGAATACCGGGCCCATGGCCGGTTCACGCAGGCAGATAGTAGTTTTTTTGCCGAGCCGGTTCAGCGCGTCGCCAAGACCTACCGTGGTGGTGGTTTTGCCTTCCCCCGCCGGAGTGGGGCTGATGGCCGTGACCAGGATGAGTTTGCCATCGGTGCGGGAAGCCACTATTTCGCGGATGGCGCCGGGATTGATCTTGGCCTTGTATTGCCCGTAATGCTCGAGCGACTCTTCCGGCAATCCCAGTTTGCGGGCAATTTCGCTCACTTTTTGCATGCTAGCCAACTGCGCGATTTCGATATTGCTCGGCATAGTCTTCACCTTGGTTTTTCTTGGTAAATATACTGCATATTGCGTTCAATGAGACCGCCGCAATCGCAACATATTCGATTAAAATACCGGCAAACCTCAATTACTCACGGGATAGCCAATGTCTACCGACATCACCTCTGTGCAAAAAGCGGAAACGCTGGCTGAAGCGCTGCCTTATATCAAGCGCTTCTTCGACAAGACCATTGTCATCAAATACGGCGGCAATGCCATGACCGAGCCGCACCTGAAAGAATCATTCGCCAGCGATGTGGTGCTGCTCAAGCTCGTCGGTATGAACCCGGTAGTGGTACATGGCGGTGGCCCGCAGATCAACGAGATGCTGGACAAGCTCGGCAAGAAGGGCGAATTCATCCAGGGTATGCGCGTGACCGATGAAGAGACCATGGACATCGTCGAGATGGTGCTCGGCGGCCATGTGAACAAAGAGATCGTCAACCTCATCAACCGGCACGGCGGCAAGGCCGTGGGCTTGACCGGGCAGGATGGCAACTTTATCCATGCGCAGAAACTGCTGATGCAGAACAGGGACATCCCAGGTGAAATGATCGATATCGGTCTCGTCGGCGAGATCACCGGTATAGACCCCAGCATCATCAACTTCCTGGACGGTGGCGATTTCATCCCGGTCATCGCGCCTATCGGCGTGGGGCCGGATGGCACCACCTATAACATCAACGCCGACCTGGTGGCGGGCAAGCTGGCCGAGATCCTCGGCGCGGAAAAACTTATCCTGCTGACCAACACCCCCGGCGTGCTGGACAAGACCGGCAACCTGCTCACCGGACTCACGCCCAAACAGATCGACGACCTGGTGGAAGATGGCACACTCTCCGGCGGCATGCTACCCAAGATTGAATCGGCGCTGGATGCCGCACGCAGCGGCGTTAAGTCGGTGCATATCATTGATGGCCGGGTGGAACATGCGCTGCTGCTCGAAGTTCTCACCGATGATGGCGTAGGTACATTAATTAAGGCCAAATAGTTTTTAAGTCTCAGCTTCAACTGAGCTAAAGCGCTACCTCCCTCAAATAACGCGACTCAAGAAATTCATTTTCCGGGATGAAGCGCAAGGAGCCGCGGAGCGAATGACGAAGACATATCGAATGCATAGGCTAGGAATGAGCGAGCACGCGACGCCGCGATTCGCCTGGAAAATGGATTTATGAGTCGCGTTTGGGTGTTTGATTTGGACGACACCTTGCATGATGCCTCATCCAATATCTTTCCCGTGATGAACCGTGGCATGACGCAGTACATCATGGACACGCTGGACCTCGACGAACCTGCCGCATTCTCCCTGCGCCAGCATTATTGGCAAGTTTATGGCGCCACGCTCAAGGGGCTGATGCGCCACCATGGCGCCGATCCGTACCATTTCCTGCATGAGACGCACAAGCTCATCAACCTGCCGGAAATGGTCATCCAGGTAAAGCGCCTGCGGCACATGCTGCGAAGCCTGCCGGGGCGTAAGGTAGTGTTCACTAACG
>CAZBSR010000204.1:0-2574 GCA_964494575.1 uncultured Methylophilaceae bacterium
ATGTTGAACCTGCTGGGTGTTCAGGACAAGCAGATTGAAACCGTCAGCTATGGCGAAGAAAAAGCCAACACCAACTGCCCGGATGATGCCTGCAAGCAACAAGATCGCCGCGTAGATATCGTTTATCAAGGCGAGTAATTAATGATGCGGTTTCTGATTCTGGCTTCAGTTTGCCTGCTTACTTTGTCGCAGGTTGCGCAAGCGGCTTTGTTCGACGACGAGGGTGCTCGCAAGAAAATTGTCGAGCTTCAGCAGCAAATGCAAGCCCAGAATCAGACGCTGGCTGATATAAAGAAAAGTCAGCAGGCCATGGAGGAACGCGTAGCTTCAATGGAAGCTATTGTCAAAGGCCAGGGCCTGGCTGATTTGCTTAGCCAGATTCAGCAGTTGAATGAAGAGTTAAGAAATGTAAAGGGCCAGCTGGAAGTAGCTACGCACAATATCGAAGCCACTCAGCAACGGCAAAAAGATTTATACGGCGATACAGACAATCGTCTGCGTAAGCTGGAGGGTGGGACGGTAGCGGCATCGGATGCCGGATCAAACCCCGCCCCCGGTTCTGCCACCATCAGCACAGATAGCGGTATACCGGCCAAAGATGTCGAAGGGCTCAAGGATTTTGAAGCGGCCCAGGCACTATCCAGATCAGGCAAGCATCGCGAAGCTTTCGAAGCTTACGATAAGTTCTTGCAGACCTACCCTAATAGCTCTCGACTCTCTGAGGCTCAGTATGCTTTAGGTTATTCGCAGTTTTCGCTGAAAAATTACAAGGCAGCTATCGCGACACAGCAAAAATTGCTGCAGCAGTTCCCGGAAAGCCCCAAGGCACCGGATGCGATGTTTAATATTGCCAATAGCCAGATTCAGCTGGCGGATATTGATGGCGCCAAGAAGACATTGCGCAGCCTGCTCGCTCAATATCCCAATAGCGAAGTAGCGCCTAGCGCAAAAAAACGACTGGCCGTGCTCGACTCTATCAAGTCCAAGTAAGCCTCTTTAATTACCAAGTAAAGCAATTTATCAAGTTAGGCCGATTGCCGGGTAAGCGTATAATTACGCCCTGACATTATGCGGCTATAAAATTACGCTCCATGACATTACGCGTTCATGAAATATTCCATTCCCTGCAAGGTGAATCTTCACGTGTGGGCCTGCCTACCGTATTCGTGCGCCTTACCGGCTGCCCCATGCGCTGCGTTTATTGCGACACCGCTTACGCTTTTACTGGTGGCAAGAGCATGGAGCTGGGCGAGGTCATGGCGCAAGTCGCCACCCACGGTGCGCGCTATGTCACAGTGACCGGAGGTGAGCCGCTGGCGCAGAAAGAATGCCTGGTGCTGCTGAAGGCGTTATGTGATGCGGGTTATGACGTTTCGCTTGAAACCGGCGGAGCCATCGATACCAGCGGCGTAGATGCGCGAGTGGTCGTTATCCTGGATATCAAGACCCCCGGTTCTGGCGAAGCGGAGAAAAATCTGTGGAACAACCTGCACTATCTCAAGCCGAAGGACGAAGTGAAGTTCGTGCTATGCAATCGTGATGATTACGATTGGGCCAAGCAGGTATTGACTGAGCGGGGTCTTCCGGAGAAATGCGATGTGTTGTTTTCGCCTGTCTACCAGCAGGTGAACCCCACCGAGCTCGCCGAGTGGATATTGCAGGATAGGCTGCCGGTGCGCATGCAAGTCCAGTTACATAAAATTCTCTGGGGCGAAGTGCCGGGCAAATGAGCGAAGCCAAAGTGCCTGCAAGTAGCAAAGCCGTCGTCCTGCTTTCAGGAGGGCTTGATTCAGCGACCGTGTTGGCGATAGCGCGTAGCCAAGGTTTTGAGAGCTATTGCCTGAGTCTGGACTATCACCAGCGCCATATCGCAGAACTCAAGGCTGCCGAACGCGTGGCGCATGCCCTAGGTGCTACGGCTCATCGCACGGCCAGGCTTGACCTGTCGATGTTCGGCGGCTCTGCCTTGACCGACTCAAGCATTGACGTGCCTGAATTGCCCACAGAGGGCATCCCGGTCACTTATGTCCCGGCACGCAATACCATCATGCTGGCGCTGGCGCTGGCCTGGGCTGAGGCGCTACAGGCGCAGGATATATTCATTGGCGTCAATGCGCTGGATTATTCCGGCTACCCTGATTGTCGGGGGGAGTATGTGCAGGCTTTCCAGCGCATGGCTAATCTGGCGACCAAGTCGGCAGTCGAGGGGCGTACAATTACCGTACATGCACCGTTGATTGATATGACCAAGGCGCAGATCATCAAGCAAGGTAAAGCCCTGGGCGTAGACTATGCCATAACAGTCTCCTGTTATCAGGCTGACGGCGCAGGGCGTGCTTGTGGCGTATGTGATTCCTGTCGTTTGAGAAGCGAAGGTTTTGCCGCTGCCGGCGTCACAGACCCGACTTTATACCAGTCACGTCATCGGCCCGCCGGACGATGACCAGATTTACCTTGCCAAGCTACTAAAAAATAACGTAAAATCCGCCCCTTTCTGCAAATACTTAAAAGAGAACAAATATTATGGTGATCATTCGACTGGCCCGTGGTGGCGCGAAGAAAACCCCTTTTTAC
>CAZBSR010000205.1:0-2565 GCA_964494575.1 uncultured Methylophilaceae bacterium
TTCGTGAAGGCGGCCGTACCGTCGGTGCCGGTGTTGTCGCTAAAATTATTGAATAAGAATATTTGATAACCAGCATTATTGAATGTGGAATTCTTGAATAACAAGTGATTGAGTGTGCTTAGGCTGCGCTGTAGTTAACTGTAAGTTAAACCGGTGCGGCCTTTGTGTTTCCTTCGAAAATGATTTTTAGGCCAGTAGCTCAATTGGTAGAGTATCGGTCTCCAAAACCGAGGGTTGGGGGTTCGAGACCCTCCTGGCCTGCCAAAAATTTAACGCGTGATTTAAGCGCATAAGTGCGGAATATGATCGAAAAAATTAAGCTGGTGTTGGCGCTGCTATTAGTGGCAGCTGGCGTTGCTGGCTATTATCTGCTGGCCGATCAGGCGCTGGTGCTACGTATCCTGGCGGTAATGGCGGGCTTCGTGGTTGCCGTGATGGTCGTCTGGACTACACCTCTTGGTCAGCAAGGCTTTGCCTTTGCGCGTGAATCGGCAGCCGAGGCGCGCAAGGTGGTATGGCCGACGCGCAAGGAGACTATACAGACTACTGTGATCGTCCTGATATTGGTGGTGGTGGTGGCGGCCTTCCTGGCGTTAGTGGATTATGGTTTTTTACAGATGGTAAAACTGCTGATGGGACGGGACGCTTCATGAGTATGCGCTGGTATGCAGTACAAGTCTTTTCTCAATACGAGAAATCCGTTCTTCGCAGTTTGCAGGAACGTGTTGCTCGTTCAGACCTGCAGGGCATGTTTGGCCAAATCCTTGTGCCAGTCGAAGAAGTGGTCGAGATGAAGGCGGGCCAAAAAACTATCAGCGAGCGTAGGTTATATCCAGGATACGTGCTGGTGCAAATGGAAATGAATGATGACAGCTGGCATCTGGTTAAAAGCACACCTAAGGTTACGGCCTTTATCGGTGGCAGCGCATTAAAGCCCACACCAATAAAAGATAAAGAAGTGGAAATCATCCTGCAGCGCATGGATGACAGCAAGAATAACCCTACGCAGAAGCTTACCTTCGAAAAGGGTGAGTCGGTGCGTGTGGTCGATGGCCCATTCAAGGATTTCTCAGGAAATGTGGAAGACATCAATTACGAGAAGAGCAAATTGCGTGTGTCAGTCACGATTTTTGGTCGAGCCACGCCAGTCGAGCTGGATTTTAGCCAGATTGAAAAAGAAGTCTGATCGATAAAAGTAGTGAGCAGTTGGTAGTGAAGTTTCAGAAGCAAGTACGTTAACCCAAACTGGGGAGCTATGGCCTAAGCCGCCGCAGCGCTCGCACCCATATTAGGAGCATAAAATGGCAAAGAAAGTTATCGGCTATATCAAGCTGCAGATCCCTGCAGGTAAAGCCAACCCTAGTCCACCCGTCGGCCCGGCACTTGGTCAGCGTGGTTTGAATATTATGGAATTCTGTAAGGCATTTAATGCTGCAACGCAGGGTGTAGAGCCCGGCTTGCCGATTCCAGTTGTTATTACTGCATTTGCAGACAAGAGCTTCACTTTCGTGATGAAGACGCCGCCGGCGACTATTCTCATCAAGAAGGCGGCCAAGATTGAAAAAGGTTCACCTCGTCCTAACGCCGACAAGGTGGGCAAAATCACCCGCAAGCAAGCGGAAGAAATTGCAACAACCAAAATGCCTGACCTGACAGCGGCAGATATGGATGCTGCGGTACGTACTATTGCTGGCAGTGCGCGCAGCATGGGTATTGAAGTGGAGGGTGTATAAATGGCTAATATTTCCAAGCGTACTCAGGCTTTGCTTGCCAAGGTTGATCGCGATAAAGCTTATCCGGTGACTGAGGCTTTGACCTTGGCCAAGGAAACTGCAACCGCCAAGTTTGACGAATCTATCGATGCTGTTATCAATCTTGGTATTGATGCACGTAAATCCGACCAACTGATACGCGGTGCGCTGGTGCTACCAAACGGTACTGGCAAGACCAAGCGTGTGGCCGTTTTTGCGCAAGGTGCGGCGGCAGAGGCCGCCAAGGCTGCGGGTGCTGATATTGTTGGTTTTGAAGACCTAGCTGAACAAGTCAAGGGTGGCATGCTGGATTTTGATGTGGCGATCGCTACTCCGGACGCCATGCGTATTGTGGGTCAACTTGGTCAGGTGCTCGGTCCGCGTGGTTTGATGCCTAACCCAAAGGTTGGCACAGTAACGCCTGATGTGGCGACGGCCGTGAAGAATGCCAAGGCTGGCCAAGTGCAATATCGTACTGACAAGGGCGGCATTGTGCATTGCACCATCGGCCGCGCTTCTTTCACTGTTGATGCCCTGCAAAGTAATCTGGGCGCACTGGTTGAGGCTCTGAACAAGGCTAAGCCTACTTCGAGCAAAGGCATCTACCTGAAGAAGGTTTCGGTATCCAGCACCATGGGCGCTGGCATCCGTGTTGATCAAACCAGCCTGCTTGCATAAGGCTGGTAATGAATGATTGGCTTGGTGCTTAGGTGCCGAGCCGGTAGAAGGCTTTGGGCTCGTGGCCTTCGGATGTTTTGGAGGCTGCGGGATCATCAAAGACCGTAGGTGCCCGCAAGGGTCTAATTGTTCGTGA
>CAZBSR010000206.1:0-2564 GCA_964494575.1 uncultured Methylophilaceae bacterium
AGGCGCAACACGGCATAGAGCAGCAGCCCATTACACTGCGCATCACCGGCTGCCCCAATGGCTGTGCACGGCCGTATCTTGCCGAGATTGCACTCACCGGCCGCGCCCCGGGACTATACAATCTATATCTGGGCGGGAGTTATACCGGTAACCGGCTGGCAAAAATATATGCCAGCAATGCCAATGAAACCCGTATTTTTGCCCTGCTTGACCCTTTGTTCGAGCAATATGGGAAGCAACGCAAATATGGTGAGACGTTTGGGGATTTCCTGGTGCGGGCAGACCTGCTGGAAGAACAAACAAGCTAAACCAACTCACGCAAGCATTTTTACTAGGAGCATCAAATGTCGCGATATTTCTTTATCCAGAGCCAGGACCCTTTTACCGAGGTACGCACCCTCGCCCAATACGATCTGGCCAAGGCGCTGGCTGCCAATGGCAACACGGTAAGCGTACTGCTTGTGCAAAATGGTGTACTGGCTGCCCGGCTGGGCGCACGCAGCGAGCAGTTCGACAGCTTGTCCAGCCACGGCGTCACGGTGCTGGCTGACACCTTCGCCCTGAGGCAACGCGAAATCACCAACGCACAATTAAAACCGTCTGTTCAGCCTGCCGAGATCAATACGGTCGTGGATGCGCTGCTGAACGGCGACAAAGTTATCTGGAACTGAGGAAAACATCATGAGCAACGAAAAAAATCTTACTTTTGCTTTCATGGACCCGCCTTTTGAAAATGAGCGGACCGTCACTTTCTTCCGCTTGCTGGACGCAGCGCTGGACCGCGGAGCCAATGTCAAAGTATTCGCTTATGAAGGCGCGGCGGCACTGCCTTTTGCATTACAGAAAGGCCATGGAAACTCGGTGCATGGGCGCGACGAAGCACATGAGGCGCATCCGCTGACCAAGGATTGGATAGCCGCATTGCAGCAAAAAGCCGCCGAGAAAAGCCTGAAGTTCGAATGGGTCAATTGCGGCCTATGCGTAGATGAGCGTGGCGTGAATGAGACCCTTGCCGGCTGCGGTCGCGGAGGCCCTCCGGATTTGTGGCGCTATGCCAGTGAATCTTTCAATACACTCATTATTGGTACACGATAATCATGAAAACCTTACAAGTCGTAGAACAAGCTTTTCGCACCCTGGTTGAAGAACAGGATGACACCATCCTGTGGCTAACCCAATGCATGCTCGGTGCAGGAGGCGATATGGAACTGCTGCTTAACGGCAATTGCGCCTACTATGCGGTAACGCAACAGCGCCAGCCCGCGTTAAAGCTGGGCAAATGGCAGCAAACCGAGCCGGCGGACCTGACACGCGATCTGGATAACCTGCAGGCAAAAGGAGTACCGGTATACGTGCTGAAGGAGGATCTGGCAGAGCGCGGACTTTCGGATATGCCTGTACATGCCGGTGTGCAAGTAATAGACCGCAGCCAGCTTGTGGCGCTCTATGAAAAAGTCGATCAGATCTGGCAGTGGTAAGTACTTAAGAAGAAAAATAAAAAAGGGGCTGATTGCCCCTTTTTTTATACTGAAATCAGAAAGAATTTATCTCTTATCCTTATCATATGTAACCAAGCTTTTCTCCTTCGAATCGGCTATAAAAATCGCTAAAAGCTTGGCCGGTTCGGTATCACTGACATTCTCACTGATTACATGATGCGCACCCGGCGCTTCAGTCCAGCTTTCACCGGCTTTATAAACTTTAGCGGCTTCCCCCTCGACTTGGCTTTTAATCGATCCGGATAATACATACGCAATGACGAATGCAGATCCATGACGATGAGGTTTGGATTTGACTCCAGGGCCATAGTCAACCACCAGCGAAGTAATTGTCTTACCAGGTGAGTTTGGAATTACGTGTTTGAATGCAGGTGTAACTGATTCGTGGGAAGCATCAGCTTCATGAGCGAGCAATTTCTGGTTAAAGGTAAATAAAATTAATAGTGCAAAGGTTGATGTGACAGTTAGTTTAAATGTACTCATGTTTGCTCTCCATTGTTATATCAAGACGTCATTAGGGAAAATTACACCTGGCTATTACTCCATAAATCTACTACTCGATCCAAGTCCTTATGAGCACGCTCCAGCGCTTCGGCGCGCAAGATTGGTTCTGCAAACTGGAGGGGCTGGGCATCAACGAATATTGGATCATGCATCCCAATAAAACCTAATGTGGTTTTTAGAACCGGGGTTAATGCATCCATTGAAGAGTAAACATTGCCAGGTCTTAAATCAGCGCCCCTGGCAGTAATGATTAATGTTTTCTGACGACTGAGTTGACCAACGGCTTTGCCATCAACATATTTAAAGGTAAGTTCTCCGCGCGTAACATTATCTATAAAAGCCTTAAAGGTTGATGGAACAGTCCAGTTATACATTGGCATAGCGAAAACAAAGGCATCTGCCGCAAACAGACGTGCGCATAACTTGTCTGAATAAGCTAAAAGTTTATTCATTTCTGATGTGCGATCTTTAGAAGGCGTATATATCGCAATCGCAAATTCTTCGGTTACATGTGGAGGGGTATCCACAATTAAATCTAGATAGTCGACTTCTAAGTCTGAA
>CAZBSR010000207.1:0-2508 GCA_964494575.1 uncultured Methylophilaceae bacterium
TGCTCTCGACTTTCGGCAGTCGCTCTATGGCCTGCTGCAGCGCAGCCCGCAAAGGTCCAAGATTGACGCCGGCATGTGCCAGCAACGAGGCGGTTCCGCCGTCATCCTGGCTTAGCAGCGCCGACAGCAGGTGCTGTGCTTCGATACCTGGATTATCGTTACCCACGGCGATGCTCTGTGCATCGCTCAATGCCTGCTGGAATTTTGTCGTCAGTTTGTCAAAACGCATGGGGTCACCTTTTTCTTGTCTGATTGCCAATTAGATGGGGATATACACCTGGAATTCAACATGAGGTTATTGAGCTATATCCTCTATACCCCTTCGTCATGGCGCTCAATTGAAATGCCTGTGCTCAACTGATATTATCAACTCATGGAACTGTTCAGGCGAAATCGCCGATTAATCAGCTGGCTGGCCAGCATGGCCATTGTGCTGAATGCACTGGCCCCTGCAATATCGCATGCCATGGCCAGCATTCAGGATCAGGCTGCGCCATGGGCAGAGATATGCTCGGTATCCGGTACCAAATTTGCACCTCTCGCTTTTGACCAGGTTGGCAGCCATGAGGCTGACAACAAGAATGGCAGTGATGCCGACCCATCTGCCATGCAGCATTGCCCATACTGCGTCATGCATGCCGGCAGCCTTGCCGTTTTAACCGATTACGGCTTTGAGCTGGCTCAAACCGGCTTATCCTACTCCCTCCCCGAACTTTTCTATCACGCCCCCCGCACGCTATTCGTCTGGGCTGCTTCCAGCCCGCGCGCTCCTCCGCTTTTCTCCTGATCGTTCAAAACCGCCCATCGGCCCGCTAGCCAACGTAGCTAGTTGCTTAAAGTTAGTCGGGTTCAGATGCGATTCCGAACGGGGAAGCCCGGCAATAAGTCATGATTCCTTAAAACACGGGCTTTCTCTTGCAGTAGAGGGGAAACTCATGAAATTCAGCTACAAACCAGCATACATAGCCATCCTGGCCGTATTACCCAGCTTTGCGTATGCCGACCATATAGAACACACACTTGTATTACCCAGCGTCGATGTCACGGAAAAACGCGACGAACTCGGCGCATCCATGACGCAGCCGGATATGCAGCGCGCAACCATCGAGATCAACCAGACCGCCGGCGGCGTAACGATAGTGGACGCAGAAAAAGTCCGCGAAGGCCGCGTCTCGAATTTTACCGATACACTCGGGCTAGCCGCCGGCGTGATGGCACAGTCGCGCTTCGGTGCTGAAGAGTCGCGCTTGTCCATACGCGGGTCCGGCCTGCAGCGCACATTCCACGGGCGCGGCATTAAGCTCATGCAGGACGGCATTCCGGTCAACCTCGCCGATGGCAGCTTCGATTTCCAGGCCATTGAGCCATTATCCACGCGCTATATCGAGGTTTACCGCGGCGCCAATGCCTTGCGTTACGGCGCAAGCAACCTGGGCGGCGCTATCAATTTCGTCTCCCCTACCGGCTATGATGCGCCGCGATTCGAAGCGCGCACCGAATTCGGCAGTTTCGGTTACCAACGCTTTGGGCTGGCCAGCGGCGGCGTGGTAGGCGACCTGGATTACTTTGTCAGCGGCAGCACCTTTGGCCAGGACAGTTTCCGCGATAATGCAGATCAAAGTGCAGGCCGCCTGAATGCCAATATCGGCTACCGCTTCAATCCCGACCTGGAAACGCGCTTTTATATGGGCTACGCCCACAGTGATTCAGATTTGCCCGGCAACCTCACCAAGGCGCAGCTGAAAGACGACCCCAGCCAAGCCATTCTCAGCCCTGCCACCGGCCAGCAGAAACGCAATCTTGAAGTCTGGCGCATCGCCAACAAGACCAGCATCCGCATGGAAAATACGCGCCTGGAAATCGGCGCCTATTATTCTGACAAGAACCTGTTTCACCCGATTTTCCAGATTCTCGACCAGGATAACCATGATTTCGGCCTGGAAGCGTGGCTGATCCATGATGGGCAATTGTTCGGCTTAAAGAATGAATTCATCACCGGATTCAATCCAAGCCGAGGTACCACACAAGAAGATCGATTTGAAAACAAGAATGGCCATCGCGGTGCGCGCACCAATAAATCAGAACAGATCGCCAGCAATATCGAGGCCTATGCTGAAAACCGCCTGTTCATACTGCCGGATGTAGCACTAGTTACCGGCCTGCAATACACCCACTCCAAACGTGAACTGAACGATAAGTTCTTTGCTACGCCCGCGCAGGATGAAAGCTTTGATGCCAGCTATACGCAGACCAACCCGAAAGTCGGTGTGCTGTATAACTACCTGCCGAATGTGCAGTTTTACGCCAACGTCTCGCGCAGCTATGAGCCGCCTTCATTTGGCGAGCTGGCTGGCGGCCTGTCCCCTAATATCGTAGATGCGCAAAAAGGCACCACATTTGAAATCGGCACACGCGGCAACAGCAGCAATGTCGACTGGGATGTATCCGTCTATTATGCAAAGCTGAAGGATGAACTGCTGCAAACCGCAGTTTTCGTCGCTGGCAACA